>JAFCZD010000123.1 GCA_019314525.1 Deltaproteobacteria bacterium | reverse complement strand
ACCGCTGCCGCCACGAGCCACCTGCACGACGGCGCGTGAAAGCTCGCCCAGCTTGGCCACGGGGATCTTCAACCCCGAACGCTTCAGATCTTTGGCTGGGAGCTTGTCGAGCAGAAACATGCCCTCTTTGGCCGATGCCGAGAGGGGAAAGGCAAGTAATGTTACAAAAACAAGCAGCCGAACCATGGGGAGACCTCCTGCACATTGGGGGCGCTGATATAGCACAGATCGCGCTTAGCGCTGGCACATTTGCATGTCCACGGTCTCCTCCCAGGGAAACCTCATCACTGCTCATGGCCCGCGCCAGACAGAACGCAGTTCGGGACAGCAAAGGATTCGATGGCATGCGAGAACGAATCATAAAACTAGCGACTTCCTATCCCCGCACGATCTTCGTGGTGGTGGCGTTATTGGTGGTAGGGATTGGATCGCAGATGGCACGCGTGGTCGTGGACACGGATCCACAAAATATGTTGCCCGCCGACCAGGCCGAGCGCCTCTTCCACAACCAAGCAAAGAAGACGTTTCAGCTGCATGACATGCTGGTGGTGGGGGTGGTTAATGACAAAGACCCTGATGGCGTCTTCAACCCCCACTCCCTGGCGCGCATCCACGCGCTCTCACGAAAGATCGCGGCCATCGATGGGGTCATCGAGCGTGACCTGCTCTCGCCAGCCACAGTGGACAAGACCACGCCCGATGGAGCCGGCACCGTGCGCTTCTCTTGGTTGCTCGCCGAGCCCCCCAAGACGCGCGCCGAGGCCCTGCGCATCAAAGCCGACGCCCTGCGTTTGCCCATGCTCAACGGGTCTTTAGTCACCGAGAACGGACAAGCCGTCGCGATCTACGTGCCCCTCTCCGACAAAAAGCAGAGCCATCGCATCTCCCAAGAGATCAAGGCCGCCGTCACGGGCCTGTCGGGGGCTGAGCAATATTTCATCACCGGCCTGCCCGTGGCCGAGGACACCTTCGGCGTGGAGATGTTCGTGCAGATGGCCATCAGCGCGCCCATGGCGGCCTTGGTGATCTTCATCATCATGTGGTGGTTCTTCCGCTCCCTGCCCTTGATCACCGCGCCCATGCTGCTCTCCATGGCCACGGTGCTGATCACCATGGGCGCCTTGATCGGCCTTGGATACACCGTGCACATCATGAGCTCGATGATCCCGATCTTCCTCATGCCCATCGCCGTGGTGAACTCGATTCATATCCTCAGCGAGTTCTCCGATAACTACGCGCCGGGCAAAGACAAGCGCGAGGTGATCCGTCATGTGATGGGCAAGCTCTTCACGCCGATGTTCTATACCTCTTTGACCACCATCGCTGGCTTCGGCTCGCTGGCCTTCGCGCCCATCCCACCGGTCAAAGTCTTTGGCGCCTTCGTCGCCCTTGGTGTGCTCATCAGCTTCTTGCTGAGCGTGATCTTCATCCCGGCCTATATCGTCAGCCTCAGCGACAAGACCCTAGCGCGCCTGCCAGGGAGTGACGAAGAGCCTGCCGAAGGCGAAGAAGCCAAGGGGCTCTTGGCGCGCATTCTGCCCAAGGTCGGCGGCTTCTCTGTGGCTCACTCCCGGATCGTCGTCATGGCGCTCTTGGTCATCTCCGCGATCAGCGCTTATGGCATCAGCAAGATCGTGATCAACGACAACCCCGTGCTCTGGTTCAAAGAATCCCATGAGATCCGCATCGCGGACAAGGTGCTCAACCAGCACTTCGCCGGCACCTATCCAGCCTATGTGGTGCTAGAAAAGACCGACAAGGATCCCCAGCAGAAGCTCGCCGCTGCGGTGAACAAGGCCCTCGCCCCCAAAGCAGACGCCACAGCGGAGCAACGCAAAGCTTCTCAAGCGGTGCTGACAGCCTATAAGGGCTTCGAGGCCGCCTCCAAAGAGAAGGACTTCGGCCAGCGCATCAACGGCTTGATCGACAAGGTGGAGGACGCCACCGACAACGCCGACGAGACCCACGAGGCCTTCTGGGCCACGGTGACCGACCGCCTGGAAAAAGCCCAATCGGCGCATAAATATTTCCAGAGTCCCGCGGCGCTGGCCTATATCGACGCGCTCCAGCAGGAGCTGGGGCGCTCCAAGATCGTGGGCAAATCCAACTCCCTGGTGGACGTCGTCAAGACCCTCAACCGTGACCTGCATGATGGTTCGGCGAAATACTATATGCTGCCCAAAAGCTCGGCGGCCGTGGCCCAATCGCTGCTCACCTACCAATCCTCCCACCGCCCCCACGACCTCTGGCATTTCGCCACCCCGGATATGCGACAGGCGAGCGTGTGGGTGCAGCTCAAGAGCGGCGATAACCAGAATATGCGCCGCGTGATGGACCGGGTGGACGCCTTCGTCGCCCAAAACCCGCCACCTGCAGGGGTGTCGGTGAAGTGGGCCGGCATGACCTACCTCAACGTGATCTGGCAGGACGCCATGGTCGCCGGCATGTTCAGCAGCCTCCTCGGCTCCTTCGGCATCGTCTTGTTGATGATGATCTTTCTCTTCCGCTCGGTAATCTTCGGCTTGCTCTCGATGATACCGCTGTCTATCACCATCGCCTTCATCTACGGCCTCATCGGCCTGATGGGCAAAGACTACGATATGCCGGTAGCCGTGCTCTCGGCGATGACCCTCGGGCTCTCGGTGGACTTCGCCATCCACTTCCTGCAGCGTAGCCGGCGGCTGCACCTCGAGCTGGGTAGCTGGCAGCTGGCGCTGGCCGCGATGTTTCACGGGCCAGGGCGCGCCATCAGCCGAAACGCCATCGTCATCGCCATCGGCTTTCTACCGCTGCTCGCCGCACCCCTGGTGCCCTACAACACCGTGGGATTCTTCATGGCGGCCATCATGGGCATCTCGGGCGTGGTGACGTTGATGCTCTTGCCCGCGGTGATGAACCTCATTCGCAACAAACTCCCCGCCCTCAAGGCGGACTCCCAAGACCACAACCCAAACACCAGCCCCACATCCAGGCGCCTGGCAGAGGAGGAGATCGCATGAACTTCCCAATCACCCCAACCACGACGTTCGCTCTGGCCCTCACGTTTGCCTTGCCCACGTTTGCCTTGTCCACGCCAGCCCAGGCGGCGCCCAGCGCCCAAGAGATCATCGGCAAGGCCAACATCGCTGCGTATTACCAAGGGAACGATGGCCGCGCCAAAGTCCGCATGAAGATCGTCGACGCCCAAGGGCGCAAGCGCCTGCGCCAATTCACGATCCTGCGCCGGGACATCAAAGATGGTGGAGACCAGAGCTTCTTGGTGCTCTTTTCGCGCCCCGCCGACGTGAAGCGCACGGTCTTCTTGGTGCAGAAGAAGGTGCGCGGCGATGACGATCGCTGGATGTACCTGCCCGCTTTGGACCTGGTCAAACGCATCGCGTCTTCTGATAAGCGCACGAGCTTCGTGGGGTCACATTTCTTCTACGAGGATATCTCCGGGCGCAGCGTGCATGAGGATAATCATCAGCTACAGAAGACCACCGACACGCACTACGTCATTCGATCGACGCCGAAAAAAGCTGGCAGCGTCGAGTTCAAATACTCCACCGCCTGGGTCGACAAGAAGAACTACCTGCCCACGAAGATCGAATACGTGGACAAGTCGGGCAAGCTCTACCGTCGCATCGAAGCCCTGCGCGTGAAGACCGTTCAGGGCCACGCCACGGTGACGAAGATGAAGGCCTCCGACCTGAAGAACGGCGGACACACGATCACGATGATGAAGGGCGTCAAATATGACCTCTCCGTGCCCTCGACGGTCTTCGCCGAGCGCTCCCTGCGCAACCCACCTCGCCAATGGTTCAAGAAGCTCTAGCGCGTTTCTCGTGCTTCGCGACTTATGCCGCGAACGTCTAGCGAGGGCCTCGCCCAACGCCCACTACTCTCTGAAAGGACAGCGCCATGCGCACTCAAACCGCGATGCGCCGCATCTTCCTCGTGCTCTCACTGATGCTGCTCACGCCCATGCTCGCCCTCGCCGCGGACGATGATGACGACGATTGGGGCGACGACGAAAAACAGGGACCGAGCTACGAGCTGCATGGCTTCGTGGAATCCACCACCGCGAGCCGGGTGGTCAACGACGCCACCACCGAAGACCACCTCCTGCTCGGAGAGGCGCGCTTTCGCCTCGAGCTGCGCCACGAGATGGCCCTGGCCAGCCTCTCCTTCAAGGGAGATCTGGTGGCCGACGCCGTGAGCAATGAGATCATCTCGGATATTCGCGAGGCCATCGTCTCGTTCCGTCTCGGCCAACACATCGACGTCAAGGCGGGGCGCCAGGTCTTGACCTGGGGCACAGGAGATCTGCTCTTTCTCAACGACCTCTTCCCCAAAGATTGGGTCTCCTTCATGACGGGGCGCGCGGACGAATACCTCAAGGCACCCGCCAACGCGCTGATGGTGGGCATCTACAGCAAGTTCATCAACGTCGACCTCGTATGGACGCCGATCTTCACCCCCGACCGCTTCATCACAGGGGAGCGCCTCTCGTTCTTCAACCCCATGGCCAATGGCATCGTCGGTGGACAACAGATGGTCGTGCCCGTAGAGGTGGAGCGCAAGCTGCAGCGCGGTGAATTCCATGGTCGTTTGCACCGGACGGTGGGCGGCTATGAGTTGGCGCTCTATGGCTACTATGGTTTTTCAAAGCAGCCCCTCGCACTGGAAAACGTCGAGGGCGTCCTCGGGGGTGTGCAGCCCTCCCACGCGCGCCTCGGCGTCTACGGCGCGAGCGTGCGCGGCAGCCTCTTCGGCGGCGTGGTCAACCTCGAGTCGGCGTTCCATCACTCCATGGATGATGGACGAGGCCGCAATTGGGCTATCCCCAACCACCAAGTGCGCGGGCTTTTGGGCTATGAGCACGAGCTGGTGCAGAACATGACGCTCAGCGCGCAGTACTACACCGAGTTCACCTTGCAGCATGATGCCTTGATGGAAAACTCCCCCAACCCAGCGGTGGAGCCCGATGAGCTGCGACACGTGGTCACCACCCGCTGGATGTACCGGCTCATGCGCGACAACTTGATCCTGGGCCTCTTCGCCTTCTACTCACCCAACGATCGCGACTTCTTCTTGCGACCAAAGGTCGAATACAAGGTCAACGACGCGCTGAAGGTCGCCGTGGGCGGCAACGTCTTCTGGGGCGATCGCGACCATACGTTCTTTGGCCAGCTCCAGGACAACTCCAACGTCTATGCTCGCGCGCGGTATACGTTCTGAGTTTTCTTGCGGCGCTGCGAGGGCTCAGCGTCCCAAAATCAGCATCGGCGTCGCACGGCGCATCACCTTGGCGAGGCGCCGCATATCGCCCTCCTTCAGCAAAATACAGCCGTCGGTGGCGTTGAACCAGGTGACGATGCCCCCCAAGAAGCTGAAGCGACGGGGTGGCCCATGAACGCCGATGGCGCTGCCCGGCCTGCGCTTGAAGCGTTTGGCGTAGGCCCGATCGGCGGCGTTGGGATAGGAGATATGCATGAAGAGGCCATAGCTCTTGCTCTGACGCGCGGGCGCGAGGGTGTAACGCCCCTCGGGGGTCTTCTTATCGCCCACGAAGCGCTTTTTGCCCTCCTGGCTGCCATAAGACGCGGGCGCCGCAAAGCGCACCTTGCCGCCAAAAAAATAGCAGATTCGTTTATCGACCTTGGAAAAGAGCACCAGAGAGCCGCGCACCTGCTTGCGCTTCAGATAAGCGGCGCAGCTTTCGCCCTGAGCGAGGCCTGGAAGAGCAAGGGTCAATGAAGCGATGACTGGCAGGAGGAGAAGGTAGCTGGGGGCACGCATGGACATGAGTCTAATACGTCGATGCAAGACGCGTCATGCCATGAGTCTTTGCTTGGAGTTGTTTTATTTACAGCCGCAGTCTTTCTTCTTTGGACAGTCCTTGCATTTGTCGCAGTTCCCCTTCTTGCACTTGTCGCAGCCGCCCTTCTTGCACTTGTCGCAGCCGCCCTTCTTGCACTTGTCGCAGCCTTTGCAGCCCTTCTTGCATTTGCCGCAGTTGAGCTGATCGGCGTCGACGGTGCTCTTCTTCTTGGCGCAATCGCAGGATTTCTTGCCCGCCTTCTTGCACTTGTCGCAGGTCTTACTTGGGGCCTTCTTCTTGTGGGCGGCGCAGCTGTCACAGGCCTGAGCGCTGGAGGTGCTGACGGCGAGGCCGCCAAAGACGAAGGTCAAAGTCATCATGGTGGTGATCAGAAAACGAGTCATTGTGGCTCCATAGGTTTAGTAGACTTTGAAGTCTTAGCGACGCATCAAGGGGATGCAAGGGGATTTCTCGCCTGCCTAGAACTTCAGGCGGCCAGAGACATAGACCGTGGTGACCCTGAAGGGTTCAGGCCCAGTGCTGCCATCATTGTAGGTGACGTCTTCAGGATCTGCGGAGATGACCTCGAAGCCCCCGCCAAGAGCGAAATGACGCGACAAGGCCCACTGCGCCTCCACGCCCCCACCAAAAGACATGCCATCCAAGGTCTCTGATTCATAACCCGGAACGGAGATGTCAAGCTGAGCGTAGCCTGCGCGCGCGGTGACGCTGACGACCAGATTCTTCAGGTAGAGCGCCAAACGCGCCCCTGGTGACACCTCGGCGAAGGAGACGTCGAAGTCGAGCGAGTTGCCAGTGGTGTCGTACACCACACCCGCCCATTGATGATAGTTGATCCACAAAGCGGCACTCAGGCCCAAAAGCTTCCCCAGACGAAACTCAAACCCCACCAAGCCGCCCACCACAAAACCAGAGTCGACGGTCTCATCGTCTGAGATACTGACGCCGGTATGGAAATCCACCACGAGCCCCGAGGCGTTGAAGTTCTGAGTTTGGGCTCGACGGTGTCGCAGGGGTTGAGGTCGCGGTGCGGGAGGCGCGGGGGCTGGTGACACAGGACGCGGACGCATGGTGGGCTGGGGTGGTGCGGGTGTTGGTTTCTTGGGGCGCACCACGGGAGGGGCTTCTTTGGGCGTCGGTTTCTTGGCAGGCACCACGGCAGGTGCGGGCGTGATCCCACCCGAAGAGGACCCAGAGCCCCCACCCCCCTTCAGCTGCTCGGCCACGCGCTCCAGCGCGACGACGAGCGAGTCCTGATCGCAAACCGTCTTTTGCGAAGCCGCACGTTCGCTGGCGGAGGTGCGCAGATCAAAGAGAGTTGACGTGACAGCGCACTTGGTTCCCACACGCATGATCCGCGTGGTGACCAGCTTCTGGGCGGATAGCTCGCGCCCCACCTCGATCTGACACTTCTCGTCGTAGCAGTTCTTGTAGCTCTGGGTCTTCTGCGCCTTGAGCCGCTGCTTGACCTGGCTGCGTGGGATCACGCGAAAGGCCGAGCCCTGGGCGAGCTGGGTGGCAAAGTATTCCGTCAACTGTGAGAGCGCGGCGGGCGGAAAACGACCCGAGCTGTCTGCGATGTCGAAGACCACCACGATCTTCGCTTTGGCCAAGCTCACAGAGGGAACGAGGAGGATGGCCAGCACAAAGGTCAGCAGGGCGCGGGCGAGTCTTGAGGAGTTCATCTGAGGATCCGGTGCAATTGTGCCGAGGACCATAACGAGCAACGTGGCCAGGCTCAAGCCGAGGGGAATGACGGGACAGCCCATGGCTCCGGAAGATTCCGGGTAAACGCTTGTCTTCGCGTCTCGTTTGGGGTGACCCTAGCGGCGTGCAACGTCCGAATACTAACTTGAAGCTCGGCCTCTTGTCCGTTTACCTCGTCGTGCTCTTCGCGGCCATGTCCGCCCAGGCCAAAGAAAGCTGCTCGCTGCCGGGCGTGAGCAAGAGATTGCTGCGCGGCCCAAACGCCGTGGCCAAAGGGCTGCTCTGTCCGAAGCTCCTACGCGACAGCGAGACCACGGCCGCCTACATCAAAGCTTTCCCCCGTAAGAACTACACCATCAAAGCGGTCAAGGGCGCCGACCGCTACTACCTCGACCCACGCGACGACGTGATCAAGAGCGTGCTGAGGCGTGGAGATATCTGGGAGACGCATATCCGCGCGATCTTGAAGGCCCACGTGCAGCGGGGCACGTCAGTGGTGGACGCCGGAGCGCATATTGGCACCCACACCATGCTCCTCTCCAAGCTCGTCGGCTCCCGAGGGCGTGTGTATGCCTTCGAGCCACAGAAGAAGATCTTCCGTGAGCTTCTGCAGAACTTGAAGCTCAACCAAAGCCGCTCGGTTATTCCTTTACGCTTCGCCCTCGGGGACAAACCTCAGGTGATCGAGATGAACAGCTCCGCCTCGGGCAACGAGGGGGGCACGGGCATCGGGCGGGGCGGAGACAAAGCAGAGCTGCGCACCATCGACAGCTTTGGCTTTTCCAACCTTTCGTTGCTGAAGATCGACGTCGAGGGCTTCGAAGATCACGTGCTCGAGGGCGCGCGAGAGACCATCGCTCGCTATCGCCCCGTGATCCTCCTCGAGATTCAGGGCGGAAACGATCTCGGCAAGGCGTCGCTGGCGGTGAAAAAACGCATCTGGAGCAGCGTCGCCAAACTCATCGCCCTTGGCTACCAAGTCCAGCGCGTAGGAGTGCACGACTACCTCGCCACCTACAACGCTCCATCTCCACATTCGGTACGCGTAGGCTTCTATCGACAGATCCCTGCCTATAGCCCTCAGCTAGCCTCAGTGGTGGGCATACGACGAGACGCCACGATCCGCAGCTCAGGGAAAGCTGGCCAGCTCTGTTTCGGCCCCTACGAGTACCTGCCCGCAGGCAGCTACGTGGTGAAGTTCTATGGTCGCGCTGAGGGCAAGAGTTCGGTGAAATTCGATGTGGCCAGCCGTCGCGGAAAGCAGGTGCACGCTCGCGCCAGCGTCACGCTGAACAGGCGGCCGGCGTCTCACAATTTTGCGATCCTCTCGTTTACCCTGGCCAAGGCCGCCGATGAGGTAGAGTACCGCATCTGGGTCGACCAGGGCGCCAAGGTCATGCTGGAGCGCATCGAAGTGCAGTGGCTGGCTGCAGACCGCTAGCACCCCCTCAACCAGGAGGTCTTCTTGAACACAACAACCCTCATCAGCATTGTCGTCTTTGTCGTCATCGCCGTGGGCATCGTGCTCTTTTCGAGGCGCAAGGCCGGAGGCACGAGCGCGTATATCCCCGTCGAAACAGGCATCTCCATGCTGAACGATGCCTTTGCGCGTCTGCAGCAACCTGGTGAGCACAAGCCTCTTTGCTTCCTCGCCATGGAAAAGAGGGTGCAATATTTCGTGGGCGTCACAGACAAGCGCTGGCTCATCGTCGATGCTGCGGGCGAAGCACAAGACATCTCCCGAGACCAGAAGTTCATGCGCATGTTTCATCAGGGCGGAATCTATGAAGCCAATTTGATCCACCCCGCCTTCAAAGGGCGAAAGTGGCAGCTCTACCCAGAGATCACCGGTTACCCAGAGCAAAAATCTCAGCTCAAGGCGATGTTCGAGCTCGTGGGGTTCCGCTGGATGGGTTGATCACCGCAGCGCCAACGTCTCTGCCTTCCAGCCCGCGCTGTGCCAGCGACGAAAGGTCACGAAGTGTCGCAAGGAGCGCGACTGCACCCGCGAAGTGAGGTTGGCGGGGCGCAGGGCGGCAAAGCGCCGCACGAGCCGCCCCTCCACGTAGGCCTCACGGGCCACGAGCAGGTCGCGCCCGCCAGGTGTCCAGCCCGCCCACTCGACGTACCCCAGCTGCGGATCTGTGGCGGCCGGAACGACGGAATCCACCAACCAACCGTCGCCCACGCGGCGAAAGACCCAGAGTTCGAGCCAGCCTGGCAGGTGTTGTACCGCGATGGTGGCCTGTCGTGATCGCGGCCCAAGCTGGATCGACGAGGGCCACACCAAGCCATAGCTGCAGCGCCGCTTGACGGCCTTGCTTTGGCCACGCTGGCGCAAGACAACGCACGTCTGCCCCGCCTTCTCTCCCTTCTCCACCGCTAAGGAGATGCTCCTGGTCTTGGTCTTGGTCTTGGTCTGCCTCTTGGTCTTGGTCTGCGTCTTGGCCTTGGCGCGCGCGCCTCGAGCCCAGCGATTGGCCGCCACCAGCAGCGCCGCCTGCCCGTAGCGCTTGGTGTCCCCACGGCTGAGGTTGCCGTGGTCTACGCGCAAAAACGCGCGGTGGGCGCCCTTGCTGGCGGTCCTCGCCTTGTCGAGCTCACCCAGGCGCGCCCAGTGGTAGGCCAACCGGGCCGCGACGTTGCTGCGTCGCAGACGCAAGCGATTGCCCACATAGGGTGCGACAGTGGTGGGGTCGACGCGCTCGAGCACACCCAAAGACCACGCCAGCACGCTCACCTTCTCTCTCATGCCTGGCGGTCTCTTCTCGCAACGTTTGTTGGTGAGCTGCAGCGCGGCCTCTGCATGGAGCCTGGGGGAAGCCTTTTGCGCCAATACACGGCGGAAGGCGTCGCCCACATAACAGAGGTGTGTGCGGTCGCCGCGCGTATCGCTCTTGAAGCGAATGCCGTAGTGGCGCGCCACCTCAAGGTGCGCGGCCAGGGTCAGCCCATGCCGCGGGCTGACGGTGCGCGAGGCGCGCCAAGCCAAACGCGCAGACATCTTGCCCAGGGCCGCAAAGACCTCGGCGTCCAGCGCGCTCTTAGGCGCCGCTTTGAGGTAGAGCGCGGCATAACCGATGCCCAAAGCTTCACTCCCACGCTGATCGCGCAGAAAGAGCAAGATCGCGCGCAGCGCAGGCGCGGAGGCGGCATCGAGGCGGTGCTGACGCACGCGCGAATGGTGCACGAAGCCGGGGCGCTCACGGCGATGATCGTAGACTTTGAGGTAGTCACGCCGTTGGCCACGCACCTCGAGCCAGTCTCCCTGGGTGAGCACCGCCTGGCGCGGTGCGCGAGCCTCAGGGGCCGCGCGCAAGGCCGTTTGATCGCGGGCCACCAGGGCCACCACCAAGGACGCGACCAGAAACGCGGCGCTCATGGGCCCTTAGCCTTGCCCAGCAAGTTCTGCGCGATGAACCCGCTCTGGGAGGGTGGCGCGATGATCACCTGGATCTTGTCCGAGAGCTTGTCGGCGAGGGTCTTCTGGATCAACAGCGGGTTTTTGGCGATCAAGGCGCTCTCTCGGGCCATCTGCGCGCTGCGCGCCTTGCCCGTGACCTCCAGGCGAAAGGCCTCCGCGCTGGCCAGCTTACGGCGCGCATCGGCCTCGCCCGCTGATTCGATGCGTCGCGCCTGGGCGTTACCCTCGGCCAGCTTCAAACGCACCACCCGCGACGCCTCGGCCTCGAGCCGGCGCTGCTCGATCTGCTTGCGCTTGAGAGGCAAGACATGCTGCATCGCCTCGGCACGCGCGCGCGCGGCGATGATCTGCTCCTTCGCTGTAGCCTCGGCGGCCTTTTCGCGGCGCACGGCCTCTGCCTGCGCCTCGAGGGCCGTCTGTTCGACCTGCTTCGCTTTGAGCTTGAGGGTATAGCGCATCTTCTCAGCGCGAAGATCCTCGGCCAGCAGGCTCTCCAAGCCCTTGCGATAATCCGCGGGGAGGTCGACATTCCCGAGGAAGACATCACGCACGATCACGCCGTCTTTCGCCAGGAGCAGCGCCAGATCGTCGCGAATCTTCTTTTCGATCTCTGTGCGCTTCGCAGAGAAGATGTCGCGCACGGTATGACGCGAAAAGGTGCGGTGTAAGACCCCATCGATCACCGGCTCGATGAGCGACTTGCCGAGGTCTTTTGGCAAGGCCACGGAGAGCTTGGCCACGCGCTCGGGATCCAGGGCGTAGCGCACGGAGACATCCACGCCCAAAGAGAGCCCTTCGAAAGACTGAAAGGGCGCGGCACCTTTGGCGTGGGTGCTCTTCTTGGGGCGGTAAACTTGATCGCGCAGAGGAAGGCGCTCGAGGCGATGCACGAGGGGAAGCACCAAGGCCCAGCCCTCACCCAAGCGGTGCACGCCCCCGGTGATGCGGTTGGTGCGCAGGCCCAGCTCGCCTGGATCGATGCTGCGCACAGGTTGGCTGAGCACCAAGCCCACACCCAACCCAGCCACGAGCAGCAAGGTCAAGGCGCGACGACCGCGGCGACTGGTCAACGTCTCGATCCACCCCAAGAGCAGGGCCCAACCTGTGGCGCGCAGGTAATAGCTCATACGCGCAAGGGCTCTTCCAACGGCCCGCAGTACCTTCATCATGCTTCTCCTCGACTCTGTTGGTTTTGGTTTTGTCCGAGGATCCACTTGCACGCGGCGTGCCGAGCACGTAGTGACATGATCACGCTAGGATAGCGTGGCGTGTGGTCAGAGACACACATGCATGTGTTCCCATGCCCACGTGCTGGGGTCTACTTGGCTGGAGGAAACAACTCTTTGCGCCAGCGCCAAGCCGCGATGCACATCGCCAAGGTGAGCCGACTCGCTCCTTTGGCCACGCCCTTGCAAGAGCTGAAGCGCCCGACGCCACGCGAGCTGGGCCTCATGGATGTGCTCTTGATTGAGTCGTGCCCAGCCAAGGCCCTTATATGCCAGAGGCTCCTTGCGCCGCAAAGCGATAGCGTGCTCATAGGCGACGGCCGCGCGCTCCCAACGCCCCAACCACAGCTGCGCATCGCCGAGGCCGAGCCACGCTGGGTGCGAGTTGAGCGCCATCTGCGTCGCCGCTGTGTAGTGATCGACGGCGATCTCATAGTTCCGCGCCTCGAAGTTGAAGGCAGCCAACCACACCTGCAGGTCATGAGGGCGACGCCGTGCTCGCGCGAAGAGCACGCTCTTGTCCGGTCGCAAGCCCAAGGTGCGCACGGGGCCGAAGAACGCACTTTGGCTTTGCCCGTCAGCAGCGCTTTCCGCATCACGAAAGCGGCCCGCCCGACGACGCATCCAGGCGAGCTGGAAGTTGATGGGTACGAAGGGCACGTCGATGTGGTCGAAGCGCGGCATCTTGACGCGCTTGGCCGCTAGATCGAAGCCGAGCTTGAGCAAAATCGCCTCCAGATCGACGCGCCGACGACTCCAACGCCCTCGTGGAGCAGGCAGCATCACAAAGGCCGTTCCATCATCAAGCTCTCCCGATGAGGCCTTGTCGCCGAAGAGCACCCAGGCCACCCTCTCGTCCACCACCACACGTAGCCCATACATCAGCGCCAAATCGGGCAAGCGATTGGCCTGCAGGGGTAGGCGGATGGTCAGCTCCAGCTGATGAGAAGGGAGCACCACATAGGTGTCGAGGAT
>JAFCZD010000534.1 GCA_019314525.1 Deltaproteobacteria bacterium | reverse complement strand
CGTCAACTACCAAAAAGGCAGTGAGGTGGTCGCTTCTTACAAACGCTGGAAGCGCCAGGTCATCATCCAGTAAGCGGTGACCAAGACCCTCGGTCAGCGCTCTTCGTATTCATCGCCACTAAAACGGAAGACGCGCTTCTGTTTCTCCTTCTCAGCCCAAGGTAGGACGATGCCGTGGATATCCTCGGCGGAGGTCTCTTTGTAGCTCTGCGCGTCAAAGCCATGAGCCTTGGGCTCGTCGATGATGATCTCGATGCCACGCCCCCTGCGACGTTTCTTGAAGGTGATCCGATTGACGATGGTACGAGAGCCCTGTCCTTTGAGCACCTCGTGAGCGAAGGGCCGCACAAATCTATTGCCATCATCAAAGCGATAGACAGCGACCACCTCACGACGCCCCCCTCCCCCACGCTGAACATAGCGGGTGACGATCTCCTGCTTTCGGTCACCATTGAGATCCATCAGTCGAACCCAGCGAATATCGGCAGCACGAGCCGCGGGGAGGTTGAAGGTGAAATAGCCACCACTCGGAAGATCTTCACCCACGATGCCAATGGCGCGACGCAACCACATCACCTGCTCGACGCGGCGCCCTCCCACCACGTCTGCGGCTTTTCGCATGCGGATATCCTTTGGGCTGGCCTTCATGGCCTTGAGAAAGGCGGAAAGATCAGCTGCCACCTGGGCCACCACGAGCCGTGAGCGCCCTGTGGCCATCACGGTCTCCACCTTGGCCCGCCAGTCGGCATCGGCCACAGCCACATTGAGGTGAATCGCCTCCTGCCCGACCCGGTAGCCGGGGATACGATTCATGGGCAACCGTAGCTCCACAGCCCAACCATCGCGCCGCATGGCCTCGGCCATCTTGATCCCCTTGGCCTTGTGCCTGCCCCAGTAGGCACCCCCACGAATCTTCTTCAGATCCCCCGGAAATACGCGCAGTGTCCGTGCCTTGCCCCGACCAAAAGATAAGCGCAGATGATCGTCCCCCTTGCGCTTGTTGGTGCGCACGAAGTACTCATCTTTGACCTCCACCGCCAAATAGAGGTGGCGTTTGCTGTAGTTGCACATCACGCGAAAGCTCAAATCCTTTGCATTATTCCAGCTCTTACGCCCTTGCATAATGTGCTGTGGTGTAGCCACCTCCACCGCGGTGACACCCTTCCACTCCGTAAACAGACCATCGAGGAAGAAGACTCCATCCTCAGCAGGCCCACAGGGGATGTCCATCGCTCCTGCAGACAAGGGAAAACCAAGGACGGTGGCTGTGAGAAGGCCAAGGGCAACCATTGTCTTTCGAGCTCTTGTAATTGGCATGATGCAGCGATGATACCTCTCAACGGCCACCTAGGTTAAGCCCCCAAATCTCTTGGGGGTTGTTGGCTTTGCGGGGCTGTGCTAATGCGAAGTGACCGCCCGCGGCGCCATTTTATTCGCCACCTTCTTCGCCCTTTTTGGCGGTGGCAAGCGCCGCGGCTGACCCCCGCGAGCGAAAGACATGTTCGAAACACTGAGTAAGGGATTCCGCGCCGCCCGGGAACGTCTCTCTGGCGAGGCCGAGTTATCCGAAGACAATATTGAAGCCGCCCTACGCGACGTCCGACTCTCACTGCTCGAGGCTGACGTCGAGTTCAAAGTCACCAAAGCCTTCTTGGCGCGTGTCAAAGAGAAGGCCCTTGGGGACACGGTGAAGCTGCTTGCCCGCGCCAAGGGCAAGAAGGTCAAGGTCTCGCCAGGCGAGCACTTCGTCAAGATTTGCCAAGACGAGCTCACAAGCCTCATGGGGCCCGTGGACACCTCGATTCAGTTCGCCAAACGAGGCCCCTCGGCGATCATGATGATCGGTTTGCAGGGCTCTGGTAAGACGACCACCACGGGCAAGCTCGCACGCTATCTGGAGAAGATGCGCAAGCGACCACTGCTGGTGGCTGCAGATGTCTACCGTCCAGCCGCTATCGACCAGCTCAAGGTGCTCGGTGAGCAGCTGAAGATCCCGGTCTACTCCGAGGACTCAAACGATCCCGTGGGCATCTGCGAGCGCGCGATGCAGCAGGCCCATCGCCTGGGTCGTGACGTCGTGATCTTCGATACCGCGGGTCGACTCGCCATCGACGAGCCCTTGATGCAGGAGCTCGGCGAGATCAAGCTTCGTACGCATCCGGCGAATATCTTCCTCGTGGTCGACTCGATGATGGGCCAGGACGCTGTCACGACGGCGAAATCCTTCCATCAGCGCCTCGACATCAGCGGCGTGATCCTCACCAAACTCGATGGTGACGCCCGTGGTGGCGCGGCGCTCTCCATCAAGGAGGTCACAGGCGCCCCGATCAAGTTTCTGGGTATCGGCGAGTCCCTCGACAAGCTCGAAGAGTTCCGCCCTGAGGGCCTGGCCTCCCGCATCCTCGGCATGGGTGACGTCGTCGGCCTGATGAAGGACTTCGAAGGCGTGGTGGACGCCGAGGAGGCCGAGCAAGACGCCCTGGAGATGCTCCACGGGAAGTTCGACATGGCGGACTTCCTCAAGCAAATCAAGACCATTCAGAAGATGGGCTCACTGGCAGACCTCTTCGACAAGCTGCCCTTCTTCCCCGATGGGCTCCCCGATGGGCTGGTGCTCGACGATCGTGAGTTGATCAAGATCGAATCGATGATCAACTCCATGACCGGAAAAGAGCGCACCACTCCCGAGCTCTTCATTGTCGAGCCGGCTGGTGAGACGAAGGGCAAGAAGGCCAAGCCGCCCAAGACCGACGATAAGGGGCAACCGCAAGCTGAGTTTCACGAGACCCGCGTGCGCCGCGTGGCCAAGGGCTCTGGCCGTGAGGAGACCGAGGTCAAGGAGCTGATCAACAAATTTGCGATGATGAAGGGCATGATGCTCGAGGTGGGCTCCAAGGCGGGCTTGATCGGTAAGATCCCCGGCCTCAAGCAGCTCTCACAGCTCAAGCAGATGGCAGGCCTCGACGTCGACAAGATGATGCAAACCATGGGGCTGCCCAATATGGACGCTGCCCAGCCCGAGTTGGCGCGTAAGAAGTTCCGTCCTCCTCAGAGTTCAGCGTCAAAAGCCAAGTCGAAGAACAAGCGCAAACAGGCCCGCAAGGCGCGGAAGCGACGTTAGACCGCTCTAGACCACTGTGATTCCACGATCACAGGCCCAAAAGAAGCCCCTGATATTGACTTGCGTCGCTATCCACGCTCCCCGTGAACGCCCAGGATGGAGCAAGAGCCAAGGGCACATAGAGGTACGTTGGGCTTACCACACGATAGGTCCCGCAGGGTGCCCATTGTCCATTCTGTGAGCTGTAAAGGTAAAGTGAGCCTCCTGCCCTCTGCGCATCAAGAGCTGATACGACCACACGTGAAGCCGAAGAAGAAACAGCGGAACCAAAGCTCTCCCCAGGGATTTGAACGGGTGCTTGGAGGTGGCCATCAGCGACCCATTGGCCCGCCACGAGGGAGAAGACCGCCACCTGGTTGAAGTCAGGCTGTCCCACCAAGAGCTGGCCAGCTTCCAAAGCAGGGCTCGCCATATTGCCCAAGCCGGTAAGCTCCTGACGAAAAACCAGCGCGTCGTCCACCAACTCATAGAGCCTCAGAGCGAGGGTGCTGGCCGTTGAGTCCCAGAGTCGAGCTGCTAGCCACGGTCCCTCCTCTGACAAACCAACCACGGCCTTGCCAACGTCGAGATGAATCCCCTCCACCCAGACGTTTCCCAAAAGTGAGTAGCCATAAAGAACGCCGTTCCCACCCACGATGGCCTGCGATCCTATCAAGGTCACAGACATACCAAAATTTCCCCCGGCCGCTACGTCGCTCGCGGCAAGACGAGTCACAAAGACCCACTGCCCGGCCTGCAGTTCAAAAAGAAAGACCGAACCGGACTCTGAGCCGCCGACATCATCTTCTGGTGCTCCAACCAAAAGAAATTGATCGTCCATGGCCAAAGCATAGCCAAAAGCCGAGTCCCACGAGGCCCCCACGCCCACAAGAGTCTGAGTCAAATTCCAGGTATTGGCGCTGCGCTTGAATACAGAGACAGACCCACCTGGACCCCCATTAACAGGGCTGCCAACGGCCAGCCAATCATCGCCGGAAAAAACCGCAGTGCGCGCCCCCCCCGTGAACGAAAATGTCTGCCGTGGAGTCA
>JAFCZD010000533.1 GCA_019314525.1 Deltaproteobacteria bacterium | reverse complement strand
TTCCGTTGGCCGCACGAAAAGATCGATGTCGCCTGTGTAACGTGGGTAGCCATGATAGGCCACCGCGTGGCCTCCGACGACGAGATAGTCAACCCCGTGGGAGTTCAACAACTCGATGAACTCGCGCAAATCCTTGGCCAGTTTCACCTGATGACTCCCTGTGGTTGCGAACAAGCTGCAGAAGAAGATCGAGGCGATCTTGGGGGCTCAGTGAACGGTAATACTCGCGCTCAGCCTGATCGCTCTCTTCAAAGGAGTTGAACTTACGTATCACAATGGCGCGACGATCATTCATCATCTCAAGTGTAACACGCATCCAGGAGGTCGACGTTAGCATCTGTCGCAACCAGCTCACGGTTAGCTTCAAACATACTGTCCCACAGAATGAGGCGTTGTCCGGACAAGGTGTTCGCTGCCGGACACTCTCGCGAGAGTACGTCTCCGCAAATCATGTGAGTTTTTGACGTGTGGGCACGGAGTTTGGCTGGCACGAAGGCTGCACTGTCCCGCCGGCACAGACCTGGTTGGTCCAGGTCAGAGAAAGGGACACAAGATGACGATTCGACGCTTATTAGGTGTGTTCGGTACAGCAGCGCTCTTGGCGGCTTGTGGGGGTGTTGAGGGCGGGGACGCAGCGCGCGATGATGAAGGCCAGCGAGAGTTCGCAGCCACAGACCCCGCCATCAAGGCGACCTTGGACGTCAACGGGGATGGCTACGCCGATCTCGCCGTGAGTGGTGCCTCCCGTGAGGTGCACATCTATCATGGAGGTCCGGCCGGTTTGCCCTCCACGCCCTCCATGACGCTGCAATCCCCCTCAGAAGAGCACTACACGGCGTTGGCGGCTGCGGGTGATGTCGATAAGGATGGCTATGGTGATTTGATCGTCGCCTCAAAGGCTGCTGGGGTGGTCTCGCTTTTTCGAGGTAGCGCGTCAGGGCTTGCCCAGACAGCATCTCAGATCCTCCAGGTTAGCGGCGAGGTGAGTTTCGGGACCTCGCTGGCCGGTGGTGCTGACCTCAACGCCGATGGATACCCGGACGTCGCCATCAGCGCTATGGCCGGCAACAATCAACGTGGCCGAGTCTACGTTTATAGCGGTGGCCCTGGCGGGCTGCGAAGCTCCCCCATGCTCGTTCTCTCGGGTGCCTCCAACGCCTGGCACTTCGGCTATGCGATGGATATGGGCGACCTCAACGGCGACAAATATGCCGACCTGGTCATCAGTGAAAACGCGTGGGGCTTCACTCCGGCCGTCGGGCGGGTGCACATCTATTGGGGCAATGGGACGTTCGGTGGGCCCATCAGCCTCTTGAAGAAGAAGACCTTGAGCTGTCCAGACGGGCCACAGCAGGGTTTTGGCGTATCGGTGACCGTGGTCAAAGACTACAACAAAGACGGTGGAAATGAACTCGCTGTTGGCGCTTATGCGTTTCAGAAAAACACCGGCCGAGTTTATCTCTATCACGGGCTCGGTCGCTTCCTCGCCAAGCGCCCACAGACCTTTTCACCCGCAGGGACCGGTGGCTTTTTCGGATGGGCCGTGCGCGCAGGCGACCTCGACGCCGACGGCCATGATGAGCTGATCATTGGCGAGAGCGACGCCGCGAGCCTTCGTGGGCAAGCCCATGTCTACCACTACCACGGAGTGGTTCGGGGCATGTTTTCGGGCAGGGCGCTCTCAGCCCATAGCATCTTGCAGGGAGCGCATAGTGGTGTGGGATATTTTGGCAACACGCTGGCGATGGCTGACTATAACGGTGATGGGGCCACCGACCTCGTCGTGGGGGCACCTATGTCTTTGCTGGAGTCCAGGGCAAGAGTTCGCCAGCGCCCAGTCAAACATTGACCAGCACCATGTCACAGTTTGCCCTCTTCCTCAGCCACTAGACGAGACCGCCCACGTCGGCGTAAACAAATGAACCATTCAGACCCCGCCCCCAAATCAGTGAGGGCGGGTTTCTGACTGGTTCCTGGGCATTTCTCTGTCCTTGTCTTCTGTTTCTTTCCGATCAGCGTTGGCGTAAACAAATGAACCATTCAGACCCCGCCCCCAAATCAGTGAGGGCGCCCGGCCACGGACGAGAGGAGGTGGAAGATGGACTGGCTGATCTGGGCGCCTTTGGCTGGCCTTGCCTACGGTTTGTTTTTCTATAACTCCCGAGGGCAACGGCTCAAACAAGCGATCTTGAAATCGACTCTGCCCACCACCATCGCCAACGCCGAGGATGGAAAGGTGGTCAAGCTTGTGGGTACCGTCGCCTACGCGTCGGAGCCACTCGAGGCCCCCCTTTCTGGGCGGCCCTGTGTTTATTACCACGTGAGACTAGCCAACGAGAGCGTACTGCTGGCCACCGAGATTCGCTCTTGTGCTGAGATGTGGGTGGTTGATGAGAGCGGCCGAGCACTCGTGGAGATCGACGGTGACAACGGAACGTATTCGGAAGAAGTGACGCCTGGTGTGTGTGCAAAGAAGGATTTTAGGTCGTACTCGAGCGGATTCTTCGCACGATCAAACACGAGACAGCGGGCATTTTTGCGTCGATGCAGCCATTTCACAGACGCCGAACGTTTCTACGATGAAGGCATCCTCGAAGCGGGCGAGGAGGTTGTCGTGGTGGGTCTGTGCAAGAGGGAGCCCGACCCTGATGCTCTTGTGGGTCGCGATGCTAACTATCGGCAAAGTGCCATGCGCGTACGCATCATCGATCCTCCCGGCGCTCATGTGATGGTCTATGACAATCCACGGGTCGTCTCTTTGACGCGAAAGATTGCTCGTTCGAGGTCGCGCTGAAGTCTGCCCTTTGCGGCTGATCCGCGACCTCGATTGCTCCAGCCAACCGCAATATGCCCAGTTCATTGATGACGATCCATTCCACTATGTGACGCCAGCGTCTTGCGAAATCCCCGCGCTGCTCGCTTGCCCTGACCTATAGATAGGAATTGATTCCGATGGGGAGCTTTGCCGCGGCGACCTCCGTTGAGGCCTTGAGCTGCATTTGGCCAGCCGCTCAGGGTGTGGTGCTCCACCACACGGACGTGTCATCGGAGGATCGTGCCTGCAGAAGTAGAGGCGTTCGATATTCTAGGGAGACCTCGAGGAGCGGCTCTTAGGCAGGGGGATATAGATGTCTTTGTAGGCCCCGCATAGATCTTCGGGAGTTCGCCGCACGACAGCGAGGTTCGGATAGCAGCGCACGTGAGAGTAGCGGTACTCCGTGGTGCTCTCTAACTCAATCGCCTTCATTTTGCGTGCGACGAGCTGCCAGCGGTGCTTATTTTCCACCCTCACCCGATAGGCGCACGCACGGGAGCGCCTTATGAGAACGAGCCCTAGCGCTTTCACCGTGCTGCTCGCGCGTCGTATCCAGCTCTTGGCTTTGGTTTTACCCAACGCAGCCTTCAATCGCTTCATCTCGGGCCTACCGCTATCGCCCTTTCCATCGAGAAATCGGTCGAATGAGCGTGAAACACGTGAAAAAGTCTCGAGCATCCAAAGGTCAGCATCGGACCCATCGGCGTTCAATAGCTGCCACATCACCGATTTGCCGCCACCCGGACATTCGACGCCACGCTGCAGCGCGACCAGGAAAGGTCGCTTCGGCCATTGATAAAGGCGTGAGTGGCTACGCTGCGTATCGAAGCAGCCGGCCTCCGCATTGACTGGGGCAAGTAGATAGAGGAAGCCAAAGAGCACAACGGCGCGAGTCGCGATGTTCAATACCATCGGTGAAAGTTATAGCACGCCTCCCCCCGCCGCCACACCTGGGAATCCTTCACACCTCCCAAAGGAGCCACGTCTTGGCGCCCAGGCGGCGTGGGCGAAGATCAACACCTCCTGGCATCAGCCTGGGGCGTGGCGCGGGACGCGCAAAGTGATGACACCGGTGTTGGGCGCAAGTCCCTGGGGGATGAGACGATGTAGACATGCCAGCTCACCGCTCCCCACGTCCACGCGCCGCGGACGAGACCGCCCACGCGACGCGCTAGGGCGTCAGCTTCACCAAAAAGGCGTCAAAGTCTCCCTTGCCGGTAATGCTTCCCATGCCCAGGTCTGTCGTTTGGTCAAAGCTCCCGGTGACATATATGTTGCCCGTGAGATCCACCGCCACTCCATGAGTATAGTCCGTATCGGTTCCGCCCAAGGCTTTCTGCCAGCGATGGACGCCGATGGACGAATAGCTGGTGACGAAGATGTCGATGCTCCCCTTGGAGAAGACATCATCTCCGCCCAGGAATGCAAGGTGTTGGAAGTCCCCCGAGACATAGATGTTTCCGCTGCCATCTACCGCCACAGCGGTACCCTTATCAGAGTAGATGCCGCCCAAGGTTTTTTGCCAGCGATGGGTGCCGATGGACGAAAAGCTGGTGATGAACGCGTCGGCTAATCCCCGAGATCCACGAGAGGTGAGGCTGCCGCCGCCGAGGTCGGTTGTTGCTCCCTCGAAGTAACCGGTAACGTAGACGTTACCGTTCTCGTCGGCTGCTGCGCTGAGGCATCTGTCGAAAAAAGGTCCCCCGTTCGCCCTTTGCCAGCGATGGGCGCCGGTGGAGGAATAGCTGACCACGAAGATGTCCAAGTCCCCTTTGGACGTCACGCTACCTCCACCGAGATCGGCTCTTCCCTCGAAGGTGCCTGCGACATAGACGTTGCTGCTCTTGTCCACTGCCACGCCGTAGCCCACATCATAGCCGGAGCCGCCTAGGGCCTTTTGCCAACGGTGGACGCCAGCTGACGTGAAGCTGGTGACGAATGCGTCACTGCTCTGTGCTGTTATGTTGCCCCCACCCAAGTTCGCTGTGCCGAGGAAGTGGCCCGTGATGTAGATATTGCTGCTCTCGTCCACGGCTATGTTGTGTCCAACTGCAATTTCGGTGCTACCCAATACTTTTTGCCAGCGATGAACACCATGGGAGGTGTAGCTGACGATGAAGACGTCGTAGTCTCCCTGGGAGGTAACGCTGCCTCCGCCCAAGTCGACGGTGTTGTAGAATCCCCCGGTGATATAGACATTGTCGGCGGCATCCACTGCCACACCATAGCCATGTTCGAAGCCTGTGCCGCCCAGCGCTATTTGCCAGCGATGAACGCCAGTTGCGGAAAAGCTGGTGAGGAAGACGTCAGAGTCCCCCTTGGAGGTCATGTCGCCTCCACCGAAGTTGGCCACGCCCTTGAAGTACCCAATGGCGTAGACGTTCCCCTTGCTGTCCACAGCCGTGCGAGTGCCAACGTCCTTGTCTGTGCCACCCATGAGCATGTGGTGTTCAACCTCAGGTGGACTGAGGTCAGGCAGACCAACGTCAGGCAGACCAACGTCAGGCAGACCAACGTCAGGCAGACCAACGTCAGGCAGACCAACGTCAGGCAGACCAACGCAACGTCAGGCAGACCAACGTCAGGCAGACCAACGTCAGGCAGACCAACGTCAGGCAGACCAACGTCAGGCAGACCAACGTCAGGCAGACCAACGTCAGGCAGACCAACGTCAGACAGTTTCCCGAACTCTGTGGGTGCATCGAGCGCTCCACCGTCGAGCGCTCCACCATCGGGTCCCAGCTCGGCGGCTATAGTGACGTCGGTCTTCGAGTTGATTGTGGGGCCGCAGTTAGCGCCCAGAAGTCCCAACGCCAGGAGAACGAACCCTCTGATTGCCCAGTGCATGAGGACTATTCTATCACCATCGACGGAGAGAGGCTCCCCTGTTTAGGGGACGATCTGTGTCGTCGCGCTTGCGTGGTTTTTGTGGCCAGGCTCGTATTTCACGATGACCACCCAGGCTTTGCACGAACCCACATCAGCGAAGCGGTAGAGATAGCCGCCTGCCTGGATTCGGAGGGTGTCTGCGGGCTCGAGTTCCGTGGCGCGCAGCAGCCTTGCGTCGACCCGAACCTCATCGACCGTATCAGGCACCAAGCACTCGATGGTGTCTGCGTTGCCTCCGCTCAATTGTACTTTGATGGTGGACGGGGTGGCGAGCTCTTCGGCGGCTGTGCGTTGATAGGTGAGGTCTATGATGAGGTCTCTATCGAGACGCACCTCACCTCTGGGAGCTACAGCAGACACGATGGAGGGCGCGGGCGCGAGGGTCGTCTCTTTCGCGCCGTCATAACGCCACCCAATGGTGATGTCTCCTCCGCGTGGTGGCATGTAGAAGGTGTTGGCGCTGCCAGAGGACCAATAGGGGTTGCTCGACCAGCGGCTCTGGTTGGTGGTGAAGCCAACACCTGCGTCCAACTCGGGTGCGATGGGGAGGTCGAGCACCGTGAGGTCTTCACAATGACGGATGAAGCATGCCCCTGCTTCGGCGATGATTTGGCAGCGCGCTGGAGGCCCACTCTTGAGTCGCAGGCGGCCATAGTAGTAGGTGCCGTGTTCGTCGTTCTTCATCACGCCGATAAGCTGGCAGCGTGATTCCTTCACTGCGTTGAGCGCCCGGACTGTCTCTCGGGCGAGTCGATCATCAGGGCTCCACGGCGCCGAATCCGTCGCAGCCTTGACGTCGCTGTTCTGTGTGAGGTCGAGCCCTCTGAGGTCGAGCCCTCTGAGGTCGACTGTAGGCCCGGCGTCATCGAGGCCAACATCAGTCTTGGTGTCGACGCGGGCGACATCCGCTACACTGGCGACATCCGCCACACGGGCGACATCCCCTCGGGCATCGCCTGCATCGATCTTGAGCCCCATGTCGACGCCCGATTCTACGCTGGCCTCGTGGGGCGCTTCATGCCATTGGGTATCATCACACCCGAGGGGTATGATCAGCGCGACCCCTAGCGCCAGAGCACCCAGCCCAAGCTTCGCTCCACAACCTCGAAAATTCATATGTTTTCCCTTGGCGAAAGTTCATACGCCGATTCTTGGCGTTTCTTCCCCGCCATGAGGGCTATCTGGCGCAACGGCTATGCTGTGCAATTCGAGCGACAGAAGCCGAAAATCCGCTAGACTGCAGCCATGCGTCTGCCCATTCTCACGGTCCTTCCGCTCGCTCTGCTGGCACTCTCTCTGCTGGCCTGCCCCGGAGAACTACCTCCAGAGCCCAGCTGGGATCAGCAAGTGCACGATGGATTCGTCTTGGATCGGTTCATCCCAGACCCTGCCTCATGCGATAACTGCAGCCCAGGCCAGGACTGCATCGATCAGCGCTGTCAATGCGTGCCTGATGGAAGCTGCGAAGGATGCTGCGCTGGCGACGTCTGCGTTATGTCTACCACCTTCGAGCAATGCGGAATGGATGGGGCGGCCTGTGAAGCGTGCACGCCGCCCTCGGCGGATACCTGCTACAAGGGTCGCTGCTACTGCGGAGAGTTTCCCTGGTCGAGGGCATGCGCCGCTGACAAGGTATGCCTCGTTGGTGCCTGCGTTTAAACGAGGCGCCATGCTCTCCGTAAATGAGCCACCAGCCCTCCTCGCCAACCGAACCAACCGAACTTAAGTCGCTGGAACCAGAGCGGGTAGGCAAACCTGTGGGTTGGTATGTGGCTTGCTTGAGCCTCCTCAGCAGGAGGAGAGATGATGTCGAGGAACGTTCGCCGCTTGGTTGTCGCCAGCTTGGTGCTCCTATTTTCGCCGCTTTCCCAGACGGAAGCCTTTGCAACCAAGAGAACTCATCAATCGATGGCGAGGTCGAGCGTTCGCCACCGCTGGAGAGCGAAGATTACGCACTCTTGGCTGGGAGTTCTGACCACGCGTGGCAGGTATTTGCGTCATAGAAGGAATCTCGCTCGCTCGAAACGGCTGCTTCCTCAGCTGCAGAAGAGCTTGGTTCAGGCCCGCGCAGATGAACAGGTGGTGCTGAAGCGCATGGATGGGCTCAGCGGCACCTCGCCCTTGGGTCAGAGATTGTTCAATCTCCCAGACCAGATCGCTGCGACCAAAGGGCAAATCGAGCGGATCAGAACAACCTTGAAGAAGGCGAAGTATCAAAAATACAGCAAGCATCACCGGAGTAAGTAGCGAGACGCCTGCGCTCTCCTGTGGTGGTTAGACCTGCCAGCTCTTTCCTATATCCCTATCTTAGAGTGATCAGAAAATACGTGTTGTTGCCAGTGCTTAGCCTTGGCTCGCTCCTTGCAATCGGGATTGGGTGAATCATTCGCCAAGGAGGAAACGACATGAAAACGCTCAAGGCTGGCTTGGTATCTCTGGTTCTGCTCACGCCGATGATCGCCTGGGGCGGCACGGTGACATGGAAAGATGGCACAACGAACGCCAAATTCGGCCGGGCCCATCAACTTTCATTTGTTGGCAAGCTGAACAAGGGCGCATATACGCACGTGGGTAATATTCCAGTGGTGCTGTCGAAGGCAACCGGGGGAGAGGTCCTGGCAGGATCAGGGACAGGGACCCGATACAACCGCCGCAACATCGTTGGGCTCAACCAGCTATTGTTGGAGGACGCGCGCCAGATCGCATTGGGGCAGATCGGGAACGCAGCGCGCCTGCGGACCGGGAAATCTCAAGCAGCCGAGACACTTACCTACGATGTTGCTCTGATCGGGCGTGGGGCCAAGACGCAGAAGGTCGACGGGAAATACAAGCGAGTCCTCGAGACGCCGGAGTGGAACCTTCTGGCGAAGAACACGCCGCTGCTGAGGGCCACGCTCAAGCGAGTCCCGATGGTGTCCTACGAATTATCGGTGGTTGATACGGCAACGCAGAAAACGGTCGACTCGTTGTCCAGCATCACGGGTGAGTTGGTGACCACGCTGGCAAAGCTTGAAACGCACCCCACGATCCTGGCAAAACAAGCCTCGCTTCTTAAGAGTGCACGTCAAAAGCTGACGGCCAGCAAGAAGGAAGGCGAGTTGCAGGTCGTGGGCAAGGGAAAAGAGTTCTTCCGCTTCCCCACCACGCCTGCCGAAATCGAAGTCGTCAATGCCATCCCCTTGGCGGAGTAAGGACTGGCTACAAAGATCGAGAACTGGTGACTGTGGCAGAGGAATAGCTGGTGTAGGGTCTCGGGGAGGGAGCGAAGTCCACAGTCGGCTCTTTCTCGGGGTGGTTTTGCAGCGAACCGCGCAGTTGCCCGTGTCGGCATCCAACTCGCCCGGCTCCAACAGCGGCGGGCTGCGGGCCGTCGGGGCCAGACGGGGAGCTTCAGTGGGCAAACCGAGATGGGTCAGGATCTTGCCGATGGCCTCGGGTCGTCGATGCAAGAGGAGGTGCAACGGTCCACCGCACTTTTCGCAAGACCCGATGTCCTGCTCGAAAACCTGGGACAATAGCTGGGCATAGGAGAGGCGACACGGATTGCCATGGCCCAAGCCTGATGGTGCCGGGGTCGAGCGCTGGGGATCAGAGACGGCCGCCCGTGACGGTCAGACGCAAGGTGGCGCGGCTTTTCGAACGCGGTCTACTGGCCGACGACCGTCACGGCCTCGAGCGACTGCTACGATACATCCTACGCCCGGCGTTTTCGCAGGAGCGCCTCTCGCTCACCACCGATGGCCGCGTCCGCTACAAGCTCCGCCGACCCTGGCCCAACGGCGCGACGCACCTGGAGATGGAGCCGGTGGCGTTTCTGCGGCGCCT
>JAFCZD010000012.1 GCA_019314525.1 Deltaproteobacteria bacterium | reverse complement strand
GGCGCTCGGAGCGCCCTTGCCTCTAGGAAAAGAAGCCGCTGACGAGCAACACAACGGGTGGGTAGGCCAAATGCCATCGAGACTCGTTCCGCATCGAAGCCACTATTTCAATATAATAGAATGGAGTTGTCTAAAATTGTGACGCTGCCCCGGCCTTCTGTCAAAGCCTCCTCTTGGCCGATTGACGGCGCACTGTAGGCCTATATAAGGAAGAGTCCGACCTTGGAGACCTCTAGACATGGTCGGCGGAAATGATGAACCGATCAGAATCCGCCCCAGAATCTGTGAGGGCGGGTTTCTGACCGGTTTCTTGCCATTTCACTGCCGTCATTCTTCGTTTCTTTTGGTTCACGACTTACGCCGCGAACGTCTAGCGACTTACGTCGCGAGCGTCTAGTCTAGCGACTTACGTCGCGAGCGTCTAGGCTGGCGTCGTGCTCCTTTCGCGCTACCTCATGCGCCAGCTGCTTTGGCCCACTCTCCTGCTCACGCTCTTGTTCTGTGTGCTCGTCTGGGGGCTGCAGGCGCTTCGCCTTGGCCACCACCTGGTGGGCTCAGGCATAGGCTTCATCGGTATCCTCGAGCTCTTCGCCCTCAGCCTCCCCGGACTGCTGGTCTTCACCCTGCCCCTAGGCCTCGCCTGCGCTCTCGCGCTAACCCTGGTTCGCCTCTCTCCCGAACTCAAAGCCATGCGCACCGCGGGAGCGAGCCCCGCTCGTCTGGCGAGTTCCCCCCTAGCGCTGATCCTCGGTGTGACGCTCCTCGTGGTGGCTATCGCCAGCATGGCCGAAAGACCGAGCACCTTGGCGCTCCATCAGCGGCTCACACGCGCCGCCGCACGCGGCCTGCTGCTGAAAGCTGAACCGGGCCGCTTCCACACCTTCGGTGAGCTAACGCTGCTCTTTGAGCATGGCGAGCGCAGAGGAGACTCCCTGCACGTGGAACAGCTCTTCATCGCCCGCGGCGACGACCTGCTCCTGGCTCGACGTGGCACCCTACGTGTGGTTGACAGCCCCCCCAGCGTGCAGCTGCAGCTCCATGATGGAGAGCTGCACCTCTCACCCCTAGGGAAACCCTACCAGCGGCTACGCTTCACCCGCTGGTCGCAACGCCTTGACACGCCTTCGGAGGGGGCAGCGCACTTCTCCTTTGTGCGCACCTCTGGCTCTACGACCCAGCGCGCCCTGCGCTTCGGCCTCGCGACGCTGGCCCTGGGCCTGATGACGCTCACCTGCAGTCTGCTGCTGAGCCCGCCGCGGAGTGGATGGGTGGTCGTCATCGCCATCACCAGCCACGAAATCGCGCTCTGGACGCTGCCCATGATCCTCGCCTGGCCTGGGAGCGCTCCGGTGGTCAGCGGTATCGCAGCGCTCATGGCGCTGTGGCTTCTGCGACGCTTTGGCTCTTGAAAGAGAAGGGGCGTGAATGGCAGGAAAGCGAAGGCGGGAACGTTGTCGAGGGAGGTCTACTGCGCGTCAGCGATGACAGCCTTGACGCCAGTGAAACCGATGCCAAGAGAGAGCTCAGCGACGCCATCGTTGTCCACGTCCACGTCCCCAGACAGGAAGGTGGAGATCATTTCGTTGCTCTGGAGCTCTTCGGTTGTGATCTTTCCATCTGTGGGGTTGATGTCGAAGAGGCCCTTGATCGTCTCTTGAGCCTCAGCGGTACCTGTGGTGAGCATGCCGTCGAGCATCTCAGCCAAAGAGGGCATCACGGTGTTGTCGAGGTCGTTCTTGTCGATGACGCCAGCGAGCACACCCTCCATCAGGCCATCAGCGGTGATCTTGGCCTTGATTCGTACGGCCTTCAGCTTGAGATCCAGCGGTGTGTCACCAGCGAGAGGCAGCTTGATTTGCAGCGAACCAGGACCGAGCTCCAATGTGCCGTTGGCGATAGCGCCATTGAAGAGCGCCGCCGACTCCGGGATGGGCGTGTAGCTGTAGTCGCCCTTGAAACAGCCTGCGTCTGCCTCGGCCTTACAAGCCACCAGATCCGTGGGGTCTGTGCAGCATTCTACGCTCTCGCCGAGCCAAGCCTGAGCTGCAATGCTCGCTTGATTCGTCAAATCTGAGGCCTTGACGCGCAGCAGCACGAGCGCCGACCCGCCCCACACAGACTCATCCACTGTAGGCTGCACGTCCATGCTCGAGGAGACCTGGCCCAGGATGCTGATGATACTGCCGAGGGCGTTATCCACGATGCCATCATCGCTGAAGTCCATGCCAAACTCCGTGACCTGTGGTCCAGTCACCGGAAGCATCAGGTTATTAAACACATAATCGATGCAATCACCCTCACAGGTCAAACTGGTGGCGACAGTGCCTCCATCGCTCAAAACCACAGCGCTGTCCTCTTTGGGGTCGGCACCATCGTCGCTATCACTGCAAGCAGCGCCGCCAAGGGCCAACGCAAAGATCGTAGTGGTGGCAAGTCCTCTTAAACAAAACATTCTTAAGTCTCCTTTTGACCAAGCCTATAGGGGTGCGCTTTCTTAGCTGATGAGCCTCGTCAATGGCAAGAGAAAGCTCTCCAACAAGAATCTGCTGGCGGGCGCTCAAGCGCCCCTGCCCCTGTGAAAAGTCAACCGCGGGGTATTTATTCCCATTCAGGCTTTGAAAGCCCGTCAGGACACCCACCGCTGACACCTGAACTCAGACTGACTTACGCATGCCCCCATGGCGACGCTCGCTTTGGCGCCCCCGCACCTCAGCGAGCCGCTCCAGCGCTTCGTCACAATGAGGGTTGCATTGGACCGCCCGCTCGAACTGCCGCTCGGCGAGAAGATGTCGGCCTAACTGCGCGTAAATGCGCCCCAAAAACAGATAGGAACGCTCGTGCCGTGGATCCAGATCGATGGCTTTGCGCAGCTGGTGGATCGCCTCCCGCTGCAGCGCTGAGTTCTCGGGGTCCTCCATATGGGTCGCCCAGCCCAGCTCCGCGCGCAGGTCTGGCGCATCGCCCAAGAGCCCCACCGCCTCCACCAACATCTTGCGAACCTCAGACCACCTCTCCTCCCGTGCCAGCTCGCGGGCCTGCAGCGCACACTTCTGCGCCATCACCATGCGCTCACTGAGCCCCGAGATCGACGCCTCCACTGTGGGGGCCCGCCGGTAGACCTGACGCTTCTCCATGCTGTTGATCTTGGAGTAGGCGCTGTAAATCAGCCCGAAAATCTCCCGCGCCATCTGCCGCGTCTCCGCGGATTGCTGCCGAAAGCGGTCAGGATGAAAATGACGCGCCAAGCGCGAATAGGCCTGCTCCACCCCATGGTCGTCGATATCAAGGCCCACCCCAAGGACACCAAAAGCATCCTGCTGACGGAGGCTTAGGAGCTCTTGGCTGAGCTGCTGACGCGTCAACGCTTCACCCTGCTGTGAAACCCCGCTCACCACCTCACCCTTGGGGGCGTCATGCACCTCCAACACGCCACAGACGATCAACGCATAGGTCAACGCCGCAGCCCGCTCGTTGAGCAGAGGTGAACGCTCGATCTCTTCCTGCAGAGTCGAGTGCCCACCAATGGCGTCAATGAACGCTCGCTCGTTTTGATCGACGGGAAACTGCTGAAAGCGCATGTCGGGATCGGCCGAAAGCACAGGGTAAGCGTCAACGTAGGGCGAAAGCTGTACAGCAAGACGCTCGGGCTTCCACGCCCGGCGCACCCCCTCGACGATCAAGCCTGCGTTGCTGAGGTCGAGCCGAATCACATCCGCAGGGAGCTTGGCCTGGGGCTTGAAGAGAAACTCGCCCACACTCCAACGGAAGATGTCGAAGAGCTTGGTGCGCAGCTGCAGCTCAAGCCCAAAGACCAGGTTCTGCGGGGAGAGGCTACCCATGGCGATCAACTCATTGCCCTGCTGCCGGCCGCTCTCACGCATCTGCCCTAACGACCTCTCACGATCCCGCTGAGAAATCAGCCGCTCGCGCACCAGAACATTGCCCAAGCACTCGGCGAGCACGTTGGACTTCACATAGGTTGGGTGCCCCTCTTTGAAGTAGACGATCTTCTTGACGCTGTCTTTGAGCAGAAAGAGCGCCCCGGTGGCGCCTTGCCGATAGAGCTGGTGCAGGAGCTCAGGGAAGGGGGTATCCACGAGGTTTCCGCGCATCAGCGCCGCCTCGCCGCTCACGCCCGCCGCCACAACCTCGACGTGACGCTTCTCAGCGTGGCTAGAGGGATCGACGAGCACGCCGTCTACGCCCGAGGAGGGCCCGAGCAACTCGCAGCGCAGGAGCTCAGCCACCTGCTTCACGTCCAAGGGCTCGGCGTAGACATCGACCACTGCGAGGTCTTGTAGCGCCATGGCCTTCATGGCTGCGCTCCACTCCCCCTCTGTGAGCAACACCACACGCACCTCGGCCCCGAGCTCATGACGCCTGAGGTCGTAGACGAGCTCGTACCCCGATCCCCCGGGGAGATCGTTGTGTACAATGACCGCGTCGAGGTGAGAGCTCTCTAACGCCGCAAAAAGCTCATCCGCGTCCGCCGCCCCTCGCGCCGAGAGACCATGGCGACCCAGGGCTTGAACCAGCGCTTTGCGTGCTTCGGGCCGGGGCACCAACACAAGCACAGTTGGCCTTCCATCGCTCATCACTCTTGCTCCTCACGTCGCGCCGCGCCTAATACATCCTCAAAGATCGTGCGCACCCCATCCACCGTTTCGCGATAATCATCGAGCAGCTGCTCGCCAGAGCTCTTGGCCCCTTGCTGGCGGTACCCCAAGCGTCGGGCCACCACTTCCAGGCTCCAAGGCTCCTTCTCGAGGTGCTCCTCGCCCTTCCCTTGGACCACCCTCAAGCGCCCCTCCAACCGTCGCAGGAAGCGATAGGCCACGTCGAGCTTTTTGGCTCTCTCATCGTCAACAACCCCAGCAGCCCGCGCCGCCTCGAGCGCCTCCAAGGTCGCACGCGCTCGAAGCGCCGGCAGCTCCTTACCGCCTCGACTTTGCCAGAATTGCACCAGGAATTCGATATCCAGCAGCCCACCCCGGCCTGTTTTCAGGTTGTAGAATCTCGGATTCTCACCCGCCAACTCAGTTTCGATGCGCTGCCGCAGCCGCACGATCTCCGCTGGCATGCCGCGCGCTTGCGCAGCGACCCCCTCGAAGATGAAGTGTTGGATCCAACGCTCCAGATCGCCCCCCAGGGCCGCGTCACCCGCCACACACCGCGCCTTGATCAACACCTGGCGCTCCCAAAGCTGCCCCTGCCGAAAATTGTAATCCTTGAAGTGCTGTGCCGAGACCACCAACGTGCCCTGGCTACCGGATGGTCGCAGCCGCGCATCCACCGAGTAGAGCGCGCCACGAACGAACGCGTGAGTAAGCGCTCGAATCAACCGCTGCGCCACACGCGTGAAGAACTCATGATTGGAGACCTCACGTGCGCCGCTGGTCTGCCCCTCTCCGCTATAGACAAAGATCAGGTCCAGATCCGACCCATAGCTCATCTCTGCGCCACCGAGCTTTCCCAGGCCCAGCACTGCCATCGTCGCAGGTACGCCATCGGCCAAACATGGCGCCCCATAGCGTGAGACAGCCTGTTGAAGCACTGCCTGATAGACATGCCCCAAGGTCAACTCGGCCAACACCGAAAGTTGCTGCCAGACACGCTCGAGGGGGAACTGCCCCGCGATGTCTAGCAAACCTACGCGCAACATCTGCTCGTCATGAAATCGCTCTAGCACACCAAAACGTTGCTCTGGATCGTCAGCGTCCTCAACAAGAGCGAGCCGCCGCGATAGCTCGCTGGCCATCTGAGTGGGCTCGGCGATCTTCGTCAACTGCCCCGCCAAGAGCAGGTGGTCGAGGAGTTCAGGTTGACGGGCCAGGATCTTGGCCAGGAAGTCCGAGGTGCCCAACACGCTGCAGAGCAAACGTAGGGCAACGGGGTTCTCGGCGAAGAGCCGCCAGAAGCCGCGGTAGGCGCCATAGCGCAAAGAGAGCGCCACGAAGTGCCCAAGGGCTGCGTCTGGGTCCGGAGAGCGCCTTAGCTCGTGGAATAGGGGGATAGCGAGGCGCTCAGCCTCGGGGCTCGGTCGCGATCCCAGAGGCCCCCAGGGCTTCTCCTTGAGCAGCTCGATCTGGCCTGCCGCCCATGAGGCCTGCCGAAAACCCAAGCCCAAGAGCACCCGCGCCAAGTCTTCGCGCTCCACGTCGCGGCCCAGCAGAGGCAAGACCTCCTGATCGTCCTCGGGGTGGTCTCCCTCATCGAGGGTCGCGTAGATAGCAGAGACCTCCCCACGCCGCTGCTCGAGCTCACTGACGAAGGCCTCGGCCTCATAACCCAGGTGAGCCACGACGTGTTCGCGGGTCTCGCCCGCGTCTGGAAGAAGATGGGTCTGCCGTCCATCGTAGAGCTGTAAGCGGTGCTCGATGCGACGATAAAGATCGTAAGCGTCAGCGAGGTGCGTGCGCTCGTCGTCACTAATCAGCCCTGCAAAGAGCAACTGCTCGAGAGACTCGAGGGTTGGGCGCCGCTGCAAAGCGGGCAGGCGGCCACCATGGAGCAACTGCAGCGCCTGCACGAAAAACTCCACATCGCGGATGCCGCCAACGCCGAGCTTCACGTCAAAGCCGTCCGTCACGTGCCGCATGGCCAACTCAGCGCGGATCTTTCGTGAGAGCCCGCGAAGCTGCTCCACCACCTCAGGGCCGAGGGCGCGGGGGAAGACAAAAGGACGCAGCGTAGCGATCAAGCTCTCGCCCAGGCCCGCCTCGCCTGCAGCGTGTCGCGCCTTTAGCCAGGCCAATCGGTCGTAAGGCCCCCCCCACGCCTCGTAGTAGCTCTCAGCAGCCCCAAGGGAGTTGCACAAGGGACCGCGGGCGCCCTCAGGTCGTAGACGCAGATCCACACGAAAGGCGTAGCCCTCAGCGCTAGGCTCAGAGAGCAAAGACACAACATCACGGCAGACCGCCGCGTAGAACTCGTGCAACGAACGCGTACCAGCCATCCCGGCGTCGGATGCATAGAGAAAGATCACGTCGATGTCAGAACAGAAGTTGAGCTCACGTGCGCCATATTTTCCCATGCCGATGATGGCGGCGCTGCAGGGTAAATCACCCTCGAGCAGGGGGGGCCCATGCTTCTTCTTCTGCGCTGCGATGCTGGCCTCTAGCGCCACCTCAAGGCAGGCGTCGGCAAGGTCGGCGAGCTCACGCCCCACCACCTCCAAGGAGGTCGCTCCAAATTCGCATCCCGCCAGGCGAACGAAGTGATCATTGCGGAGGCCACAAATCTCCTCGCGCAGCTCATCAAGGCTTTGTCCCTCAAAGACGCGCTGGCGCAAGTCACGCTCCATAGCCTCGCGTCCCCAGGGTTGCGCCAACGAGGGCACATAAAGCAGGGCCAACCGCCGCGCGGGTGCCCGAGCGATCAAGCGTGAGAGATCAGGCCCAGCGGCGAGGACCGTGGCCAGCGCAGACGCCGACCCTTCGTCTGGAGGCCAGGGGGGATCTGCACCTTTGTCTTGAGCAGCCACAATGACCTTCCGCAGGTTGATCAACGTAGCTCGTGGCATGGGCCCTGAGAGCACGCTCTGCACAAGTCGCAGAACGTCCGGCGGCAGCTCGCCGAGAGCCTGGCGGTCACTCAAAGCGCCCCCACGATGAGAGGTAAGAGCCAGTATCAGCTGGTCAATAAGAGCGAGGGTTTCCATGCCCGTTATGCTTCCCTGCCGCGCTGCGTTAGCGCTGGTGTCCCCCTGAAAAACAGGCCATAATAGACCATAAATTCGCCGCGGTAGAGTAACACTCAACCGATAACTCCGCGGCCCCGGAGGCTTTAGATCATGGATGCCAAGACACTCTTCGACGACAGACTGCCAAAGATTATCTCCGAGGATCCTCAGAAGGCCAAGGAAGTGAACGCGATCTATGTGTTCAATGTGACAGGCGATGGCGGCGGGACTTGGACGATTGACCTCAAGAGCGACGCCCCAGGGGTCAGCCAGGGCGACACAGGTAGCGCGGACTGCACCATCGAGCTGTCCAACGAAGACCTGGGCAAGATCATTGAAGACCCCGGAGCGGGCATGCAGCTCTTCTTCGAGGGCAAGCTGAAAGTCGACGGCGACCCCATGCTTGCCACCAAGATGCAAGAAGTCCTCAAGCTGGGCAACTGATTCCCTAACCCACGGCTCCCGAGCCCCTGACTCCCCCCACGGCTCGTGGCCCTTTCCCGCTCTCCCCTCACTTTCCCTTCTTTGCCAGCGGCAACCACAGCGTGAATTGTGTCCCCTCACCGGGCAGCGAGCGCACGTCGATGGTCCCCTGATGTTCGAGGATGATCTTCTTCACGATGGCCAGCCCCAGCCCCGTCCCATAATCCTTGGTGCTGAAGTAGGGGTCGAAAGCTCGCTCCACAGTGGCCTTCTCCATCCCAGGCCCTTCATCCTGCAAAATGAGCACCATACCCCCCTTCACGTCCTTGGCTGAGAGGCTCACGCGTGCAGCATCCATCCCCGCGTCTTCTGCCGCCTGCACGGCATTTTCGAGCAGGTTGAGGAGGACATGCTTGATCAACATGCGGTCCACCCAGAGCTCTCGACTCTTCGGGGGTGGCTCCCAGCGCAGCTCGCAACGCTCCGCCAATTCGCTGTGGCTCTTGATGAAATCGTCTACAAGCAGCTCGACATCCACTGCCTCGGGTTGCACCGATGGCAGCTTGGCGAACGCCGAAAATTCGCCCACGAGGCGTCGCAGCCCACCCACCTCCTCACGGATGATGTCATGAGCGTCATCGAGGAGCTTGCGGTAGTGGACGTCGTCACCCTCGTATTTGGAGTGCAGCTGCTGCGCCGCCAGCTGAATCGGAGTGAGAGGATTCTTGATCTCGTGCGCCAGTCGGCGCGCGACCTCTTGCCATGCTCCAATCTTCTCGAGGTAGGTGATGCGATGCCGGCTAGCAGCGAGCTCACTCACCATCTCGTTGAAGGCATCCCCTAGCTCGCTCACCTCGTCTCGCTGTGGCAACTCGACCCGCGTCTCGAGATCTCCCGCGGCCACCTGCCGTGTCGCCTTGACCAGCAAAGAGAGGCGCTTGGTGGTCCGGCGCGCGATGAAGAGCCCCACCGCCATCGCCACCAAGAGCGCAGCCCCGAAGAGCCCAAGAAAAGCGCGGCGATAGAACCGCGCCAGATCGCTGCGCAGCATGTCGACGCTGCGGGCGGTCCGCTGGGCGCGACCCAAGGCGCTAAACTCGGCGAAAGGAGCCTTGGAGGTGAAGAAGCGAGCCTCAAGGAGACCGAAGCCCTCCAGCGGCCATTGAATCTTCAGGTCGCGATAACGCTCCTCGTCAAAGCCACGGGAGCTGTCCGCCGATGCAAGCTTCCGCCCATCTGCGTCGATGACGTGTAGCTCTCCCAGAGAGGGGTGCTCCTCCACGAGCTCGTGGAGGCGCCCCTGCAAACGCCTGTGGGCGCCCTCGTCTGCGCGCTGTGAGACCAGCGCCAAGAGCAGGGGATCGGTGGCGATGAGCTGCGCCTCGAGGCGCAAGGTCTGCTTGTGCGCGGCGAAGAGGTCACGATAGGCCTGGGCTGCTTTGGCCAAAGGTGCCGTGAGGTGCTCTCGCTGCCCTTTTGCGACGCTCTCGGCGACCTGCACTACCTGACCCACGAGGAAATAGGACGCCACCAGCGGGATCACCGCCAAGAGCAGCATCGCGCCAACGATCTTGAGACCGAAGCGGCTCATGGCAAAAAGAAGTCCTGCGTCCGAAACTTGAAGGTCTTCTCCGCGCGACGAATCTCATCGTTGACGAAAATGCTAACGAAGGAGCCAAAGAGGCTCTCGCCTCCCACCTGACGCCGAGTAGGTTTGCGCAGCCAGCGACGCACGGCCGCGAGGACCTTCCGGCTCATGGGGTTGACCTCTACCACCACAGCAACATAGTAGCGCTTTCCGCTCTTGATCCGCGACGTGGAGACCAGGGGGAAACGCCAGAAGCTCGTGAGACGATCCACAACGTCGTTGATGGAACGGAAACGCTGTGCGCGTGGCCCCAAGGGGCCATCGAAGCGCACAAGGAACTGCTCATCCCAAAGATCGTAGACTGCGCTGAGACGGCGCGAGAGGGCCAACACGGGCCGCCGGATGGTGCGCTGGTAGAGGTAGACGCGCATGGTGACGGTGGTCGCGAAGCCGCTGCGCAACCGGCGCCGCAGGCGTGCGTCGAACATCTCGCGGAACCCCGCTGACATCAGTACTGTCCCGCCATGCTGAACGAAGTCGGCTGTCTTGGTCACCACCGGCTTGGCCTCCACCTTGGCGCCAAAGAGGAGGACGAGGCCAAGGCAGAGGAGCGAGCCAGGCAAGCGAAACGAGCCGGGCGCGGCGGGGTTGGGGGACAGGGGGCTAGGGGACACAGTGCGCAAGAGGTCCCCTAGAAGGGCACACGGCCTAAGCCGTTGCCAATAGAAAAGCGGAAGATGCCAATACGTGTGTCAAAGCGCAGACCAGCGTCGATGGTCAAGTCTAGCGGGAAGGACTCGCCAAGGGCCCGGTCACGAACCATGAGGTCTTCTTTGGATGCGAGAAATATCACCCCCACCCGGAAGAAGAAGTCGAGGGAATAGGCGATCTCCCCGCCCCGAAACCAGGGGATGATGTACTCAACGGTGGCGCGCAGCGCCAGGTCTTCGTAGCGCATGGAGTCGATGGACGTGCCAAAGAAATCACGTGAGGGCAGCGTCGAAAAATTCAGCCCTAGTGAGCGGCTCGGTACAAGGTCGTTGAGGTCACCGATGAAGAACTTCTCGAAGAAGGGCGCATCACCAAAAATCACGCCGCCGAGGAGACCCAGCGCAAGAATGTGACGACGCCAGGGCAAACCGAAAAAGTGGCGATAGCTCGAGCTGAGCTTGAGGTAGCTGTAGCTTGAGCCAATGAGCTGCGTCGACGCGTCCATGCCAAGGGTCAAGATCCAGCCATGCTCCGGCAATATGGGGTCTGAGCGGGTGTCGAACTCCACCTGCGCCGAGACCAGCGAGAGCACGCTGTTCCCCTCCATGATGTCAAAGGCGATGGGATCGATGCGCCCGGAGGGGTGCCGCCACACGGCGCCACGTGGAACACTGGCCTCCACAGCCTCGCCTCGATAATCCACTGTCATCCGAGAGATACTGCCCAGGTTGAAACCAACACCCGCCGTGCCTCCCAGGCGCCGATAACGAACAGAGAGGAAATCATCCGGCGTGGAGGTCCTCTCTGAGCCGGCTTGGCGGAAGAATTCCGAGCCATCGAGGTAAAGAAAGCTGGTGTTCAGCTCGAGCCCAAAGCTGCCCCGCGGGGCTGAAAGTCGCAGCCAATAGGCCTGCTGTAGCGCACCCCGTTCTACATCGGGATCGGCGCCGAACACGAAAGCCCCCTCGAGGCCAATCCCACGGCCAAAGAGATTCTTCTCGGCCAGGCCCAGGCCTCCCCACGCCTCGGTGGCCTCACTCAGCCCCAAGAAGATGTCCGAGAGTAGGATCGTTCCCCGCTCTTTGACCTGCACCAACAAGACCACCAACCCACGCCGGGAACCCTTCTTCAAGCGCAACTGCACGTCAGAGAAGAAGCCAAGGGAGAGCACCCGAAAGCGTGACGCATCAAAGCGCGGATCATCCACCGCCAGGCCTTCGCCAACCTTCACGGTCAAGGCGCGGCGGATGACATAACTCTTTGTCTTTTTGGCGCCAACGATGCGAATGGCCTCGATCACATAGCGTGGCGCGCGAAGGGGGCTCTCTTCGTCGGCCATGCCCTGTACGGGAGAAAGGAGCACACACGCCGCGACGAGCAAGCTGCTTTGGTTCCTTGGCATCGCCAGCATAGCTTCGCTTATCGCCCGCGCCCCGCGGCCCGTCAAGAGGCAGCCTTGTGAGGCGCAAGCGGTCTATGTTATCGAGGGAGGCATTCGTGGGAGGCGTTCAACCATGCGCGGCCTGATCATCATCTTGCTCCCCCTACTCACCACCGGCTGCGTGGACCTCCGCTCGTACGTCGGCAGCTGGGAAGGCGAAGTCGTGGCAGAGGAGGCTGTGCGGCAGGGCTTCGCGACCGAGACACGCGTGGCGCCGCTCACCCTCGACTCCATCCACACAGGTGACATCTCAGCCACCTTGACCACCAGCGATGGGCGCTTCGTGCAGCGTCGCCTGACCACCATCACCAAAGCCGGCGCCGACGTCCTGGCGGGGCTCACCTTCGACAGCGACCCTCTGCGCACCTATCTGCTCTTCGGCCAACTGGACAGCGATCTGGAGGGTGCCCCTGCCATGGTGATGCTCAGCCTCTTTCACGATGACCGCGTCCAGCTGCGCATTTTTCGCGGCAACGACCTCTATGGGGTGTTTCACCTCATACGCCGTCCATGAGCGCGGCCCAACACCTCATCGTCTATGTCGAAGACAATGAGGACAACTTCCGGCTGATTCAACGGTTGCTCGAGAGCACTGGGCGCTATCGTGTACTGCACGCTCCTGACGGCCCAAGCGGGCTGGAGATGATTCGCGAAGAGCTGCCTGTGATCGCCTTGCTGGACCTAGACCTACCGGGGATTACCGGCTTCGAGCTGGCGCGTCTGCTACGTGCTTCCCCGGAGACGCAACGAATCAAGCTGGTGGCCATCTCTGCCAACGTGATGCAACGCGAACACCAGCGCGCGCTCGAAGCGGGGTGTGAGTTCTTCGTTGAGAAGCCGGTAAATATCGTTGGCCTGCGCAACTTGATCGCCAAGTTGGTCAAGTCATAACTCAGCTCAGAAAGAACACACTGTCAGCTCAGAAAGAACACACTGTCAGCTCAGAAAGAGCACACTGTCAGCTCAGAAAGAAGCGCTGTTGCGTCGCGGCGAGCACGAAGCGTTCGCCATGCTCTTCTAGCAGCTCCCCCAAGATGAAATGCGCGGGTCGCGTTAACCGAGCACTGAAGCGCCCCTTGACCTTGCAATAGAGTGCTTCATGCTCTCCAGTCCGCAGCGAGTCATAGGTGAGCTCTTCGATGCTCTGGTCCGAAAGCTCAACGAAAATACGCCGCGCCCCCCCTTCCCCTTGCACACGCAAGCGTCGGACTAAAAACGGCGTATCTTCAACCTCGATAGTCGCGTAGCGCTCTTCGTCGAGACGAACAATAAACTCCCCATCTTCGAGTTGATCGATCCAGCGATGCAGCGCCTGCGCCAGGCGTTGGTGCCGCACGAGCTCTCCCTCGTGCCACCAGCGACCCTCCCGATCCAGGCGTAGCCCAGAGCGCCGCATCTCCTTGAGCAGCTGCGCAGGAAGCGCGCTCGGCAAACCCTCCCGGGATGCATCCTTCGCCGGCGAGGACGCCGTGGGGGTGAGGGCAGATGCCGGAACTTTGGGCTTGCGAATATCTGGCGTCCGGAGATAGACAGGCACTGCAGCGGCCAAATTGGCGATATCCCCGAGCTTGAAGCGCTCAGCGAGACTCTCCGCGGCGTGGCTAGCGCGTGAAGTGTGAGATGAACTCTTGGCCAAAGTCGAGGCGGGGAGCTGCTCCGCCAAGACCTCCGCGTGGCCCTCGGCGCCATCTCCCACCAGCACCATTGAGGCTCTCGGATCAACCCAGGCCGCGATGGACTCTGGACGACAGACAAACTCTTCTCCGGCGGCCGCGCCTCGTGAATAGCGACAACCAAAGACCTCTCCGCGGCGCGCGTCGAGCAACGCCAAGACCTCACGACCCTCACCGGCCTCATCCTTGGCAGCCAACGCGGGCAGGAGCAACGAACTGAAGACCATCAGGGGCTTCTGAGTGGCAAGACAGAGCCCCTTGGCTGTGGCCAAACCGATCCGCAGCCCGGTATAAGAGCCTGGGCCGCGCCCGCAAGCGATGGCGTCGACATCCTTTAACGAGATGCCAGCTTGGACCAGCACCTCATCGATGAGCGCGATCAACCCCTCAGAGTGTGTGGTGACCTCACGCGCCGCCTCACCCAGCGTGCGCGCGCCCTCACCCACGGCCGCCGTGGCGACCACCGTCGAAGTATCGAAGATCAAGATCGGCATGTCTAAGGCCATTGGATGACGGTTCGCGACTTACGCCGCAAACGTTCAGTCAGCTGGTCAGTTAAAAAGGTAACGCACGATGTCGTTCTTCATCGCGAAGACCATCAGGGAGATCAGCAGAAAGAGCCCCACGTAAGACGCGACTTCACGCGCTCGCAAGCTCAGGGGACGTCGATTGACGGCCTCGATGGTGAAGAACATGATATGCCCCCCATCAAGGATTGGGATGGGCAGCAAGTTGATGATGCCCAAGTTGATGCTGATCAACGCCATCATCCAGAGGAAATGGTCCCACCCCTTTTTGGCCGCCACGTTCGCCGTATGCGCCAGCATCACCGGGCCGCCAATGGTGTCACTTGATATTACGCCGCGGAAGAGCTGCACGATGGCCACCGCCATCACGCCAACGATCTCCCCCGTCTTGCGCACCGACTCCACCACTGCGTAGCCAAAACGACCCTCGATAGGCACCGGCTCAGCGCGACGCGTCAGCAGCCGGTTGTGGGCGCCAAACACGAAGCGCTCCTGCTCGTGTTTGTACTCGTCGGTGAAGGTCACTTTGGCCAGCTGAAATTTTCCCTGCTTTCGCGCGCCGCCATACGCGATCCACGAGACCCTATGCTCCTGCCCTAGACGTGTCCGTGAGGACTCGAGCTCGAGTTGAATCAGCTCCCAATGGGTCACCGCTTTGCCGTTGAAAGTCGTGATGCGGTCGCCGCGCTTCAGTCCCATCTTCTCGGCCGGCGAGCCAGGCTCCACCAGCTGAACAAAGAACTCTGCTGAATGAATGCCAGTAAAGTAGCTGACGCGCCCCGTGCCGTGCCGTGGCTCTGGGTCGACCACCGCCAACCCTGGACGCAGCAAGTGTAGATCGACAAAACCATAAGCCGAGACAGAGGGTCGCAGAAAAGACACACGCAATGACTGACCGCGATTGTACTTGAGCACGCGGCCCAAATCACTCCAGCGTTCCATGGGGTTCCCGTTGATCGAGGTGATCAGATCCCCTGTGCGCAACCCCGCGCGTGCGGCTGGTGAACGTGGGCCCCCGATGCCAATCTGAGCCAACTCAAAGTTTGGCGAGATCCCCACCAGCCCATAGCGCTCCGTGTAGCCCAAGCGATGCTGCCGCACATGTGCACGGGGCGTGATGAAACGATCAAAGGACTTCCCCTCACGAAGGATGGTGAACTTCAGCCGGTCGCCTGGGTAGTCGTAGACCCTGCGCTGCAGGTCGGTCCAGTAGCGGATCCGCCTACCATCAATGGCAACGATCTTATCGCCGGGCATCAGCCCTGCTGCTGCTGCGGGCTGACCGCTGAAGACCTTTCCAATGACAGGCGGTAGGAGGGTCTGTTGGCCGATAAAGAAGACAAAATAGATAAAGATCGGGAAGATCAGGTTGAAGGCTGGTCCAGCCAAAACGACGATATAGCGCTGCCAGAGGGGTTTTTGGTGAAAGGCCCGCCCCAGATCCTCCCGGCGGATCTCATCGTTGGGGTCCTCGCCGAGCATCTTGACGTAACCCCCGAGGGGGAACCAGGCGATACAATACTCGGTCTCGCCCCGCCGCATCCCAGCAGCCTTCGGACCAAAACCAAGGGAGAATTTGAGAACTTTGACATCGAAGAGTTTGGCGAAGAGGAAGTGCCCGAGCTCGTGGACGAAGATCAACACCCCCACCAACAATATGAAATAGACGATGATCATCAAATCCACTCTTTGCGCCATTCGGCGAGATGATGAAGTCTAGACGTTCACGGCGTAAGTCGCGAACCAAAAGAAACCAACACCTCTGCCACCAAAAGTGTCAGGGCGTACCTCGCCGACCATAGGACCCGACCCGAAAGAGCAAGAGTCCTACTTTGGTCACCCACCCCAGCACGTCTGCTGAAACCGCGGTCGAAAAGCGCAGTTGGGTGCCCTCCGAGCGGGTCTCTGCTACGCCCATCCACCCGCTGATAGCCGCGGGTCCGTTGGCCCCCACGGGGGGGAGGATCTGCCGAATCAAAGCGCTCCATTGCAGAGACACATCACGCCGGCGCGCCATCAACGGAAGAATTTGCTCCATCAAGCGCGTCAACGAAACGTGCCACGCCATCCTGACGAGGCGAGATCCAAGTTGGGGTGACCAGCGCTGCAGGAAGGGCCCCGTCTTTCGTCCCGTCTTGGCCCGCCGCGCCGCAGCGACCACCTGAGCAACCGCGTCTGGACCCAACGCGAAGAGAAAGACACCCCCAGGCGCCCCCGCGACGTGAGGCATAGCGACCACCGCGTGCGCCAGCTCTGGTCGGGCACGCCCCCACCATGCGTCCCACCCTGCGCGCCAGCGTGCAGCAGGAGGACGCAGATGTTTGTGCCAGAAGAGCCTCGTGCCAAGGGCGCCGCCCACCCCACTACTGAGGCGCAAAGGGCGATGCCTCAGCCGGGGAGGTCGGCGCAGTCCGCGCGCCACGGGAGATCTACCCCGCAGCAGAGGCCAGGCGCGAGTGACAGCGCGAGTGACGGCGCGAACAAGCGCCCCGCTTACCTGGTCTTGAGCTCGACGTGCTGCCGACACGTCCTCAACGCGGGCTGCCCAGAGCACACCCATCGATCCAGCCTTGGTGCCATAGAGTGCCCCAAGGCTGGGGCCTCGCAATTGTGCACCAAGGGCCCGAAAGCTGCGCTCGACCTTCGCCCCCTGCGCCACACCCAAAAATGACTGGACCTGCCCCAGGAGCACCTCACCCCATGAGCCGAGCCCTGCTCTGAAATACGCGGCCGAGGCACCTTCTCCCAAGAGCTCGGCCCCCCAGAGCCTCGCTTGAGCAACCACCAAACCAGCACCTCGCTGGGTGCCCCCCTCGATCCCCCCTGAAATTACGATACGCTGGGCCTTGAAAGCCAAAGAGAGCCGAGCCACCCGCCCTGCCCAGAGTGCATCCACCAGTGCCCACGCGCTCGGGCGTAACGGCTCCAACCAGGCAAGCCGGCCAGAAAAACGCGTAAGCCGCATCCAGCGCAGCGCTGGCCCCACCGAAGCACCAAAGCGCTGGCGAATGCGACGCACCCAAAACACGAGCTGTGCCCCCTTGGCGGCCTTCTTTGCCAACAACAGGGGTGAAAGAATCGCCTTGGCGCCGGCGAGAAGCTGGGGAGTCGCGGCGATGGTGACTCTGCGCCCAAGGGCCCGAAGAGCCACTCCTGATGCAAAATGGTGAACCCCAGCCTCCTCGCGCCCTTGTCCATAGCGCCTGTTGAGAGCGCCCAAAAAGCCTGGCAGATCGTTGACCTCCACGCTCAGCACCCATTGGTCCGCAGGTCGTAGCTTGGGGCCTGGGAGATCCACCAGGGCCGCTGCCAAGGGCCGGCGCAGATCGAGATAGGGGGAGATCGCCCCCTGGCGCAGCATGCCGAGCAGGGCGCGCTGCAAGCTCGCAGGACCAAAGAAGCGACGCAAGGGGCCTGGAGCCAAAGGGGCCTGCAAGCGCTTGGAAAGCCAAACGAGATCGCTGTAGCCACCTGGGAGGCTCAAGCTGAGCAGTACATCTTCGGGTGTGGGTGGCGTGGGGAGCGCTGGGCCCGGCGACATAACAGGCCGCGACACGGCGGGCGAAGCGCCATTAAGGGATGCGACCACCGCGCCCCTTCGACCCGCACAGGCCACGGAGAAGAGCGTCAATCCAAAGCAAGCGATGCGACTGGTGACTGACACGTCGGCTCTCTATCACAGGGCTAGGGCGTCTGCCACCACACCCTGCCGTCCGAGGCCGGGGATGTGCTATAAATGCAAGGTGGCTGACCAAGAACACAATGCTATCTCCATGGGGGCTCTGCGTGCACGAGTCATGGAGTTCGAGGTCAAGCTCAAGCAGCTAAAGCTCGCCTACGAACAATATTTTCTCGGCATGGAGAAACGCGAGCCCCAGCAAGCACAGCAAGAGGTCGCGCGGATGATGCGTACGCTCGACCAGCAATATATCTCCAACACAGCGCTGAGCTATCGCTACAAGGGCCTCGTCGCCCGCTTCAACACCTACCGAAACTACTGGAATCGTACCCTGCGTGCCATCGAGGCCGGCACCTACCACCGCGACGTCGCGCGGGTGAAGCGCAAACTTGCGCGGGAGGGCATCGAGATCCCCAAGCTGAGCGAGCTGCGATCCCCTGCGGAGGTTGAGCGCGCCCTACGGGACGTTTCGGCGCAGCGCGAGCGTAAATCTGCCGACGCTATTCGTGGCCGAGCTGCCGTGGATTTGAGGGAGCAGCTCAGTGAAGAGCCCCCTCCTCTGCCCCCTGAACCAGACATGGACGCCACCGGCGAGTTCGACGCGCAGCTCGATGATGCCTTTGATTCGTTGCTCAGCTCCCAGAGCGTCGGGGCACCGCAGGCAACGGCACCGCAGGCAACGGCACCACAGCCTCCCAGCAACACACGACGCACGAGCCCTACTCAACCGCCTGCCGCCACGCCTTCTCCTCGGGCACCAACAGAGTGTGTGCTGCCTCCAGGCTTCAGCCGTGAAGAGATGGACTCCCTCTACCGGCGCTTCGTCAAGGCGAAGAAGATGTGTGGCAACGATCCAAGCACGGTAAAATACGATTCTCTCGTGCGCACGATCACAAAGCAGCTACCAAAAATTCGCGGCGGCGATGAAACGACGCAGGTGAACTTCCAAGTGGTGATCCGCAATGGGCGGGCGATCCTCAAGGCAAAGAAAGGCTAGACCTGCGCCACTCTAGATCTCATGAAGCCAGCGGGTGGCGAACCAGAAGAGCATCTACCCTCGCAGCACAGGCTTGCCTTCTTGCCACAGCCGAGTCTCAACCAACGCCAAGAGCGGCCGGGTGCTCTCTTGCTCGAGAGCCGAGAGCAGCAGCGCCTCCTTGTAAGGGCGGCTGCGTTCATATTGCTCTTCCCGGTCGAGACGATCGATCTTGTTGAAGACCAACACACTCTTCAGATCGCTCAGCCCGAGGTCATGGAGCACACGCCTCACGGCAGCGATCTGATCGCGGTATTCGTCAGCTGAAATGTCTGCGACATGGATCAACAGATCGGTCTCGGAGATTTCCTCCAACGTCGCACGAAAAGCCGACACCAGCTCCTTGGGCAGATCATGGATGAAGCCCACGGTGTCATTGATGATCAGCTCCCGCTCCCGTGGAAAGCGCAGCCGCCGGCTGGTGGGGTTGAGGGTAGCAAAGAGCTTGTCCTCCACCAGCGCCCCACCCCGCGTCAGCGTGTTGAGCAACGTTGACTTCCCAGCGTTGGTATAACCCACGATGCTCACCACGGGGAGACCTCGGCGAGCGCGCAGCTCACGTCGGCGGCCGCGCTGCCGCGCCACCTCTTGCAGCTGGCGCTCGAGCTTGGCGATGCGGTCCCGCGCGCGGCGCCGGTTGATCTCAAGCTTAGTCTCACCAGGCCCGCGACCACCAATCCCGCCCATGAGCCGGCTCATCATCGTGTTCTTGGCCACCAAGCGCGGGAGTGTGTAGCGCATTTGCGCCAACTCTACCTGCAGCTTGCCGTCGCGGCTCTTGGCGTGCTGGGCAAAGATATCCAGGATCAGCATTGAGCGATCAATCACCTTCAGCTCTGTCGCTTCGCTGATGGCGCGTGCCTGGGCGGGCGTCAAATCGGGGTCAAAGATAAGCAACTCCGCCCCCAACTGATTGGCGCGCAGAACGATCTCCTCCAACTTACCGCGCCCTACAGCATAGCGTGCATCGAGGGCATGCCGACGCTGGGTCATGACGTCTGCAACCCCAACGCCAGCTGTGCGACAGAGTTCCCGCAGCTCAGCAACGCACGCCTCCGGGGACCGGGAAGATCCGCGAGCGCTGATGTGCACCAGGACCGCCTGATGCTGGCCATCCGCTGCGACCCGCGCCTGAGAGGCTCGTGCGAACTCCTCCTCCAACGATTGCACGAGCTTCAACGGATCGATATCCAGCTCGTGGACTGGCACGGCCTCGAGGACCCGCCACGGTGTCACCGCGTCTTCGGGCAAGAGGTGCGCGCAATGAGCCAGCTGGGGGTGCCCATCGCTATTGCTCGTCACCGCTACCACCAGGTCAAGACGCAAGAGCGCCAGGTCGGTGAGATCGTCATTGCTCAGAGGTTCGTTGCGCAAATGGGTATGCACCAACCGCAGGCCCCGGAGCCGACCGCGACCGGCGCGCAAACGCCCCACGTCTGGCAACCAGAGCCGGTTGGCGTCACCCACAAAGACGTGCTCCGGCGTGCCTCGACGCCCGATCAATACACCGATCTGACGCCCCGTCTCCTTGGAGAACTGGCACAGGCTAGTGGCGAGCTCGGCAGACAAGACCCGATGCGGACGCACTCGGCGACGGTAAATGCGCTCCGCCAAACGCAGGACGCTCGCCTTCAAACCTTGGCTATTTCCACTGACACGTGATGCCATCGGTTAACAGCTACGCTAATCGAGGGGCGGCGCGGCGGAGGTCTGCTCGGCGCCTTCAGCTGCCGACACCGCGTCAGCGTTCTCCCCTGCTTGCTCCAGCAGGGCCAAGGCCACGGAGAGCGCGCGCTTAGACTTATCTACCAGCGCGTCGTTGGTCTGCATACGGTTGAATGCGGTCATCAACTGCTCCTGGTAGCTGGCGATCTGCACCTCCAGGTCAGAGATTTGAGTATCCCTCTCAGCGATGGCTTGCCGCCCATGCTCGAGGTCCGTACGCAATCGCTCCCCGTCGGCTTTGTGTGTGGAGATGGTGTGTTCCAGCTCCTGACGCTCCTGCTGGCGCGTTTGTTCTGCCTCCTGTAGGGCGTTGATGTGCTCCTGGGCCGCGGTGGCCGCGCCCTCTTCCAGCTCGACCACCTTGGCCGCGTGCTCACCCCGCATGCCCTCCAGCTCTGCCTCGTAGCTCTGCTGCTGCTGCTGCTGCTTCTCCTCGTACGTCTGCTGGGTCTGCGCGAGGGTGGCCTCACTCTTCCGCCGGGTCGCCTCTAAGACGCGATGGTGCTCGCCGCGAAGACGATCCACCTCTGATTGATGTTCTGCGCGCAGTGACTCCTTCTGCCCAGCGGCCTCGGCTTCATGCCGCTCCAGGGCCGCAGCCTGCTTGCTCTCTTGCTCGGCCAGCGCCTCTTGCTGCTCCTCTCGCTGCTGGTGCAGCGCCGCCTCATGCTCTCTTCGCAGAGCTTCCATGCTCTGCTGGTGCTCTCCGCCCTGCGCATTCAGCTCACCCTGGTGCTCCTCATGTTGCGCCTGTAGCGCCGCAGCCTGCTCTGCTGTTCGAGCAGCGAGCACCCCCTGGTGTTCATCACGCAGCATCTGCAGCCCTTGCTCATGGGCCGCATCTCGCTCAGCGAGAGCCTCGGCGTGCTGACGGTCACGATCGGCAAGCGCCACCTCACGCTCCGCGCGTAGGTCTTCTTCCCGCCCAGTGGCCTGGGCCTCCACCGCCGCGACCTTCGCCCCAAACTCCTCCTCCAAGCGCGTTTGCGCCTGCTCGTTCTCTGTCCTCGACGCCTCGAGGGCTGCCGTGTGTTGCTGCTGGAACTGCTCCCGCTCTTGCACGGTCTGTTCTTTGAGCTCAGCGACCTCGCCGTGGGATTTTTGGACCTCGCCCTTGGCATCCGTGAGGCGCTTTTTGAGCCCATGCTCACGATCCTGAGCACGCTCCTTGTCTTGGCCCAGAGCGTCACAGCGCTCGTTGATCGCAACCAGCTCACGCTCGGTAGTGAGGAGCTTCTCTTCGACATCGCGCGCTTTGCGCTCCAGCTCGCGAACTTTGTCCTTGTGATCGAGGATTTGCCGATCTTTGCCGTCTAGGTCATCCCGAAGGTCGAGGGTCTCCTTTTCCTTCTTGTTGATCACTTCCTTGAGGCTCAAGACCTCGCGATCGCGGGAATAGTTGGTGCTGGAAGCTGTGGTCCCTGCCTTGGCGAGGTGCTCTTCAGCGACGGTCACCCGCTCTTCAGCGCTCACCGCACGCTCCTCAGCGCCCACGACACGTTTTTCGGCGCTCTCCGCGCGCCCCTTGGCGTTCACCACGCGTTTTTCGGCGCTCTCCGCGCGCTCCTCAGCGCTCACCACGCGTGCCTCAGTACTCGCCGCACGCTCCTCAGCACGAGCGAGCTCCGCCTTGGCCTCTTGAGCCTCCCCACGCATGGCCTCCAAGGAGGCTGCCGCTTCCTCGTAACGGGCCTTGATATCCGAGAGCTCCGCTTCCAGGGCGTGAACCTGCTCAGAGGAGGGGCCTGGCTCTAACGTAACCGCTGGCGCTGGTGCTGGCGCTGGCTCTAACGTAACCACTGGCGCTGGTGCTGGCGCTGGCTCTGAGACAACCGCTGGCTCAGGTGCGGGATCGGCGGCTGACGCCAGCTCCTGCGCAAACTCGGGCGCGACGCCCAGGGATGGGGCCGCCTCTCCAGTCTTCTGCGCGCCTGCCACGGCGGTGATGAGTTCCTTCTCGTTGTGAGTCACCAAGGTAGGCTCATCGAGGTTGGGCATGGCGTCGACCTCCAAGGTCGACGAGAGCGGCTCAGGGTCTTGCTCGGGATCTCGAAAACGCCCCGACTCATCAAATTGGGCGATGTCGGTGTCGAGGGGGGCTGGCGTGGTGCTCGGCGCTGAATGTGCACCACCATCGACCTGTGTCCTCTCCAGCGTGGGAAGAGCCCCGCTGCTGTCCCTCTTCATCCCCAAAGCGTGCTGATCAGTGGGCGCACCATAAAGCCCCGAGTCTTCAACAACAAGGTCATCACCTTCATCAGCCACCATCTCCAACGCAACAGGGGGCGCAGCAGGGGGGGGCGCCTCTGGGGAGGCAACATCCACAAGGGCAGCGAACGCCGCGTCGATCTCGCCATCTGCGTCCTTGCCACGGGTAATGACGTCAGTCGTCTCGAAGGGCCCATTCCCTACCCCGAAGGGCCCATCCCCAAAGGGCCCATCTTGAACCTCGATTTCGAGGTCTGGGTCTCCCACTTCGATCTCATCCTCAATGACATCCTCGATCTCAATCTCGTCACCGAGATCTTCGATGAGAATCTCCTCTTCACCTTCGGCGCTGGGAAGCCGAACGTGGGGTGCGAGGGCCGCGACGAGATCCTTCATGGGGAAGGGTTGCACCAAATACTCTTCAGCGTGGGTACGCAAGTTGCGATGCTTGGCGAAGACCTCAGGACTTCCCGCCGAAGAGGAGATGATCAAAGGGGTGTTGGCTAGCTCTGGATGACGCTTGAGTTCGGTGCAGATTGAGTAGCCATTCTTGCCTGGTAACTCGACCCTGAGCACAATCGCGTCTGGGGCGAACTGTACTGCGCTGGACAAGGCAAGCATCCCGTCAGCCACCATCTGCACCTCAACCCCTTGGTGCTTGAGGGTATCGCGGATCTTGGCTGCAAAATCGGCGTCTGCTTCTACCACCAGAATACGGGGCATGGATCCTCTCCTCAGCGGGCTCGGAGCCCGGCGGACGGCAGCTAAAACTCTCGCGCAACCTCCTGATCGTAGGTGTCCTCTCTGGGCCATGTCAAATAGAGCGTTCGGGAAAAAGATGCACACATTGTGTGGGAAAAGAGATGCACACATGTGGTGGGGGAAGGGGAACTTCGATCAATGGGAAATGAGACGCACCAAATTCTTGCGATCCATCTCCGAGGTAACCGCGTAGCCAGTACCTCCAGAGACGAACATCCCAACGTTGTAACCACGCACCCCTCGCCAGGTGACGTTGCGTTGATCGTGCACGTCCGAGAGCGCCTGTGGATCCACCACAAACACCGAAACCCGCTGCCCCTTGACCAAGTAGGTCAGGCACACAGCCTGATGCTCACGAAGGTTCGTCAGCCGCGCCCCCACCAGCTTGGCGCTGGGATCATGGAAACGCGGCAACTTCACGGCGAAAGGCACCTTGTCACGAAAGAAGCGTCTTATCTCGTCGTCTTGCTTACCTTGCACGTCCATGGGCAAACCCGAGCGATGCCAACGCACGCTCTGCTCAGCCACCACCGAGGAATCTTGCGGCGAGACCAACGTCACCACCAACACTGCTGCGGCAGCCATACCCGCTGGCACCGCCACCCACGCTGGACGCCGCCACCAAGAGACCACCACCACTGGCGCTGGCTCTTGATCCAACGCGCTCTGGATGCGCGCTTGCAAACGCGTGGGTGCCCGCTCTCTAAGATCACAATCACGCAAGCGCTGCTTGAAGCCCTGCTCGAAACGCACAATGCGACGGCAATGGGCGCAACTCTCGACATGGGCCGCGAACGCCACGCGATCATCCTCAACAAACTCCCCATCCAGGTAAGCGTGCACGAACTTGTCCACATCGCGGCAGTCCATCAGACCTGTTCCTTCCGACGGCGGTAGCTGGTGAGATCGGTCGTTTCAGCACCCTCACGCACCTCATCACCTTCAGGGTCCGCGGTCTCCTTGGGCTGGATCACCCCCCGCTCGAGGGCTTCCAAATAGAGCTTGTCCTGGAGCTGTTTGCGCGCTCGATAGAGGCGACTCATCACGGTCCCCACGGGACAGTCAGCGATCTCCGCGATCTCCTTATAACTGAAGCCGTGGACATCACAGAGGATCACAACCGTAGCAAACTCTGGGAGGAGACTATCGATCGCCTCCTTGATCTTCTCGTTGGTGAGGCTGTCCAAGAGCGCGTCTTCAGCGAAACGGCCTTGGACTGAAGACGCCGAGATGAAGCGCTCGAAGTGACCACCCGTCTCAGCGTCAGACTCCAAACGCTTGATGTTCTTAGTCTTTCTGATGTCATTGTAGAAGGTGTTGGTGAGGATCCGGAAGAGCCAGGCCTTGATGTTTGTGCCTGACTCATAGGAGTCAAAGAAGCGATAGGCACGAACCATCGCGTCCTGCACCAAGTCTTCGGCGTCGCGCTCATCCCGCGTCAAACGCAAAGCCATGGCGAAGAGCGCGTCAAGGTAGGGCAGCGCCTCGGCCTCGAAGTGGACACGTAACTGGCGGGCGCTCAAACCGCCCTTGCCACTAGAAAAAGGCACTCGGGTGCTGCCCTCTTTGGTTTTACGGCGAAAAAGCGCCACGTCCTGACCTCCTGCTCGCCAAAACCATGGCTACGCCCAATCTATTCCCGCCAGGGTGGACCTAGCCTGCGCCATATTCGGCGATGTGGGCAAATGCCTGCCTCAGCACATCCTCCGGGGGCAAAAAGACCACCCGAAAATGTGACGTGCCAGGGCGCTGACCAAAACCACTCCCATGTACAGCCACCACACCCCGACTGGAGATCAACCCTTTGACCCAGCCCTCATCGTCTGGAGCGCGTTCGAGCCGCGGGAAAGCGTAGAACGCGGCCTGAGGCGCCACACAGCTGATACCATCGATAGCGTTGAGCATCTGTACCGTGATATCGCGCCGCAGGCGCAGGCGCCCACAAGCCTCGGCGATATGACTCTGATCCCCCTGCAAAGCTGGCACGACAGCGTGCTGGACAGGGTGGCTGGCGCAGAGGCGCGCCCGCAGAAACTTATGCATCGCGTCAATGTAGGGGCGCAGCCGAGCCTCAGGTCCACTGGTGACACACCAACCGAGGCGCAAGCCTGGGCCAAGGAAGGCCTTGGAGAGGCCGTTGAAGGTCAACACGGGGACATCATCAGCCAAGGAAGCGATGGAGATATGCTTGGCCTCATCAAGCACCAGGCGGTCGTAGATCTCATCGGCGAAGACCACCAGGTCATGCTTGCGCGCCAGCTCCAGGATCTGCTCCATGGTCGAGGGTTCGCACATCGATCCGGTGGGGTTGTTGGGGTTGATGAGCACGATGGCGCGCGTATCAGCGTCAATCTTGGCGGCGATGTCTGCCACGTCCGGTTGCCAGCCCTGCGCCTCATCCAAATAGTAGGGCACCTCAGGGCAGCCCAACTTGCCTAAGAGCGCGGTATAGAGCGGATAGCCTGGTGATGGGGTGAGCACCTTCTGCCCAGCGTCCACCAGCGCTGAGAGCGCCACTTCGATGCACTCGCTGGCGCCGTTTCCAACGAAGGCATCCCGAACGCCGCGGATCCCGCAGCGCTCCTCAGCATCCTGGCGGATCGCCTCTAGCGCAGGAGAGAGGCCCTCAGATGCAGTATAGGAGGTCTGGTTGTCGTGCAGCGCCTTGCATATCGCTTCGACGATATGGGGTGGAGTGACGAAGTCGAAGATGTTGGGATCGCCGATGTTGAGGTAGAGCAGCTTGAGGCCAGCAGCTTCGGCTCGCCGGGCCACGAGCACCACGTCGCGCACCGCGTATTTGATCGACTCAGCGCGGCGTGCGGTAACAATGGGTGCTGAACTCATAGAAAAACTCCCAACTTTTGCCCACCAAGCAGCACCCGGCTACTATCCAGCACGAGATCGCTGATGGTAACAAGCCCTCGTTTATTCCTCATCTTCGCCCTGCTCTCCACCTATTCTGCCGAGGCCCGAGGTGCGCGCAGCGGAGACACTTCCTGGATTCGGCAGTACATCGCGGGGCTGCGACAGAGTCAAGCGCTGCCCAGCCTTCGATCCGACCGGCGTATTGACCGGGCAGCACGACTCAACAGCCGGGCTGTAGCGGAGATCGATGGGGAGCTCCCCACGGGGGCCGAGAGCTACCTCCGTTTTCAACTCCAACGCCATGGCGTGGTGGACGCTGTGCAGCACGCCTGGGTTGTGCGCTTCAGGCCCGGCGCCGTGGGGCGCGCACGTCTGCGCAGCTCAATCGAGAGGCAGGTACAAGGCAGCTGGTCTCATATGGGCATGGGTGTGCACCGACGTGACAAGGGTGAGCACATCGCCACTATCATCCTCACGCGTCGGCTCGTGCATGTGCGCCGTCGTGGGCCACGCCTCTGCGTGCGAGCCCTCAGAGGTCACCGACCTCGGCTCTGGTTCACAACCCCCAGTGGGAGAGTCGTCGCTGGCGGAGGTACGAACTCGCGCCGTCTTTGCCGCAAGCTCCCAAACCAAGGCCCAGGACGTTATGAGGTGGAGGTGATGGTGGATGGTCGCTTTGGCCCCGAGGTGGCGGCGCTCTTTCCGATCTATCTCGGACAACCCGCCCCATCCGCTCCCGTCACCCGGCTCTATCCACCCGGCGAGCGCAGCCCACAGCGTGCTGAATCGCGACTCTTGGCGCTGATCAACGCCGCCCGAGAAAAGGCCGCACTCGCCCCCTTACGCATGGACCAAGAGCTAGCCGCGGCTGCACGAGCCCACAGCAATGATATGCGCAGGATGGGATTTTTCGGCCACCGCTCCCCACGCTGGGGCTCTCTCGCTGCGCGCTTGGCCTCGCGAGGCATCCGGGTGATCGAAGCCAGCGAAAACCTTGCCCTCTCTTCCTCGGCCCGCCGAGCCCATGACCGCCTCATGGCCAGCCCAGCCCATCGTCGCGTGATCCTCGATGGTTCTTTGTCCCATGTGGGCATTGGCGTCGTAGTTCAGGAGGCGACGGGCTTGCTCTACATCACGCAGTGCTTCACCCGCCACGCTGAAAAGTGAGCCACTGACACAAAGTGACACAGTGGCATGGGACTGGAACACGTAATCATAGAAAAAACGGTGGAGTCTTCTTGGTCCAGCCTTTGCATTCATAACGGCATGATGCCCAATAACGCTCCGAGAAGGAGGTCAACCGTGAACCCTGCCATTGCTCTCCATAGCCCGTTAGAATCCTTCGATTTATCTGAAGTCTACGAGAGTGTGCCACGCCTCCTGGCGGACGTACGACTACCAGGTGTTATCCTTGAAATTGTTTCACTTTTTGACGGGTTTCGTTCTGTCGAAGAGGTCGTGAATCGTGCTCAGATTTCCACGACAAAGACCCAATCCGTGGTCAAAAAGTTAACAGCGATGGGGGTTATCCGTCCTGTGCCAACATCAACTTTTTCTCCCGAAGAAGAGGCCTTTTTCGAGACAGACGTTGCCCCCATCGATGAGTGCGACCTCCCCTTCGAGACCCTCTCTCTAAAGCTACGCCGCGCCGCTCAGCGCATCACTCGACGCTAGCTCTCAGCTTTCTCCGCCCCATTTGAATTCCCCGCCAACTTTTGACGTAAGCATCGAGGTCTTGCGGCGTTGAACCAGGGTGCTGGCACATAAGTGCCGGACCCAATGTGCACCGGATCACATCAACACCATGGGTCACTCACGCCCACGTATGACAAGTAATCGTGATGATGAGAGAAGCCTTCCCACGCGTTGACACCAGAGACTCACTGGCCCTAACCTCTAGGGCATCATCAACTATGGGTATAGAGCCCTCGGATAAGCGGGGATGCAGGTGCATCGCCAAGCCAATGGAGGATTGTCAGATGAAGAACCGTGTGTGGATGTTCGCTGGTGTGCTCGCTCTGGGCATAATGATTGTGGGTTGTTCCTCACGAGTGCCCGAGTCGAGCCCCGATCACCCTGTGAAAGGCGTCAACCCCGACGGCACGCCAAAATGGGTGAACAAGGGCAGCGGCGCTTATGAAGGCGACCATGGCAAAGCCTTCTATGGTGTTGGGTTGGTAACGGGAATCCGCAACCCTGCCCTCGCCCGTCAAACTTGCGACAACCGCGCCCGCGGTGAAATCGCCAAGATGTTCGACCTCTACGTTGCCGCGATGATGAAAGACTACCAACGCTCCACCACCGCTGGTGATTTCAAGGCGAGCGCTGAAGAACAAGATGTCGTCTCCGCTCAGAAGACCATCACAGAGGTGGTGGTGCGTGGCATCCAGATCCATGATCATTGGACGGATCCTGCCAATGGAACGCTTTACGCCCTCGCCGTGTTGCCCCTCGACAACGTGATGAAGTCCCTCAAGGACATGCGCAACCTCAACACCAAGGTTCGCGACTATGTGCGCGCCAACGCGCGTCGCGCCTTCACCGACCTCGACAAAGAGCTGCGCAAGCGTACAGATCGCGGGCAATAAGCTGATACTCGAGAGGTCAGGGAGGACTACCCCCCTGGCCTCCCCTCATCTTGGTTCGCCTGTTTGGAACACTGGAAAAGAGGAGAAGGTGATGAAACGTTTGGTGGTGTTGACAGTCCTCGGTGGTCTCTTTTTCGGTGGCGACGCGCGAGCCGATGTCATGCCGAGGAATACCGGCAAGAAGGTGGTGGCGGTGCTCCCCTTTTCTGCCCCCCATCGCTGGAGCGCCATGGGCCGCAACGCCCAGGCCAC
>JAFCZD010000532.1 GCA_019314525.1 Deltaproteobacteria bacterium | reverse complement strand
GGTGGACGTGCTTTTAGTCCTGTTTTTTTTGGACGTCGGGGAGAACTCCGAAAGGCCCATGACACACTGCCAGCCGGTTGCGCTGCGGGGCGCGGCCGCATTTCGGTGCTCCACGGAGTGTTGGTGAAGGTCCCACTCGCCGCGGCGCAGTAACTCTCCGGCACCACGGCTCAAGCCATCGGATGGCGATGAGTCCTTTGGCTTGGGCCCCAGAGGAGATTTTGAGGCCATCACTCGACGCGGCCGAAAGGAGGGATCGCTCCGGGTTTCGAAGAGCACTCCGTCATCCCGAGACCCGTCCTACTCAGTCTTGAAGACCACCCCCAAGGTGCTTGTAAGTTGCATCTTGGAGTCACCGCCGTCGGTGTGAATGAAGGCCCCCTCGGTCATATAGTCGAGGCGGGTGTCTAGGCTGAGCAGAGCGTATTTTCCCAGGGAGGCCATGATGGTGAGCGTGCCAGTGACCAGGTTCTGATCGGCGATCCCACTCACGTAGCCGTCGGCGTCGCCGATGAATTCACCGCGTAAGCCCACCCCCCAGATATCGGTGAACTGCAGCCTGCCGCTGGCCAACACGCCAAAGGACTTTTGGGTCGTGTCGCCCACCTCTTCCATCACAAAATCGGCGTTGAGCGTGAGGCTGAGCCGCTCGCTCGGGTTGAAGCCAACGATCAGATCGATCAGGTGTTTGAGGTCTTTGTTGTTGTTGTCTTGCTCTGGCCCAAGAAGGTAGCCGAGGCTAACAGACCAAGGACCGCCGGCGTACCCCACCTGCAAGCCAAAGGTCTTCATCGCGTTATTGTCTTTGGTTGTGTAGCCGTTCACCGCGAGAAACTTCACAAAGAGAGTGTCGGTGGCGGCCCAGTTCACACGCAGGCCCGTGTGGAAGGCTGGCTGCAGCAGGGTGTAGAGGGCACCGCGAGTGTAGTTGTGATTCAACCAAGACTCCGCGACCTCGGCGCCGTAGAGCGTGTTGAACTTACCAAAATCCACAGAGAGGCCTTCGAACGCCTGGAGCGTCACATAGGCCTGGGACAGCGGCGCCAGGTTGAGTGCCGCATCCGCGCCCGCCAGAGCTGTCGCGGTGGGACCGGCCCGCAGGCTGATGGTCGCCCCCACGGGGCCGAAAACACCGCCAGGCTCGTAAGAGAGATCCACACCCACCCAGGATAGCGCGAAGCCGTTGTGAGAATCGAAGGCCCGCGGATAGCCATTCTCCAGAGCCTCGATGTCGAGAACGTTGATGGATGAGTAGCCATCGACGAAGGCGCTGTACTTCACGCGCTCATACCATTTATCACCTGTGGTCGTTGTGAGCGCTGCGGGAGCTGTGGGCTCTATTGTCTTGGCGGGCGCTGGGGCCGATGGGGCCGATGGGGCCGCCGGGACCGATGGGACCGCCGGGGCTGCAGGTGCAGTGGAGGGCGCCGTCGGGGGCTCAGTGGCAAGGCCTTGGGCCCAGCTTCTCAGTGGAGCGCAGACCATGATCATTAGAGCCAGAGCCTTCAAGAGTGATGTCAGCGTGTGCACGGTCTCCCCTTTCTACGGGACTTGGACATACGTCACAGTAGTACAACTCGACGCGTTGAGGCCACTCACACACTGGCGCCCTAGATGACGTGGGCGAAAAGGATGAAGCATTCAGAAACGACCCCGCTTTGACCGCCCCCCCCCTGTACGCTACCTTTTGGCCGTCGCTGCCCGACCCAACCATTAGGTCCGCCCGTGCTCCAAGCTGAACACACCCCAGACGACCCCTTCATCGGCACGCTCGTGGATGATCGCTATCGCGTCCTCGAGCGCGTCGGCCAGGGCGGGATGGGCGTGGTCTACCGCGTCGAGCACACCCGCATGGGCAAGGTGGCGGCCCTCAAGATCTTGCACCGGCGGCTCTGCAACGATCCCACGATCCTCAAGCGCTTCAAGATCGAAGCTGAGGCCATCAGCCGGTTGAATCACCCCAACATCGTTCAGGTCTTCGATTTTGGGCAAGTAAGCGAAACACCCTATTTGGTGATGGAATACCTTCATGGCGAGAGCTTAGGTGCCATCCTCCGCCGTGATGGTCCGCTCTCCTTGCGCCGCAGCATCCCGCTCTTCGTCCAGATCTGCGACGCCCTCACCGAAGCCCACGAGCTGGGCATCGTGCACCGCGACCTCAAGCCGGAGAACATTCAGGTCTCTCGCACCCGCGCAGGCAAGGCGCACCTCAAAGTCCTCGACTTTGGCCTGGCCAAGATCATCGAGACTGCTCAGAGCAAGGGGGACTCAGTCGCCGGTGGCCTCGTGGGGACCCCCTACTACATGGCCCCAGAATTGATCCGCGGACAGAGCGTCGATCACCGCTCTGATATCTATGCCATGGGCGCGATGATCTACCGTGTGATCACTGGCAAACATGTCTTCAACGCCAACTCCCCTCTCGGCGTGCTCACACGTCACATCACCGAAGACCCCGTGCCGCCCAGTGAGACGGCCCCCGACTTGGGTATCAGCGCCGAGCTCGATAGCGTCGTCGCCCAAGCGTTGGCCAAGCTCCCCGACGAGCGCTTCAACACCATCGTCGAGATGCGCCAGGCCCTCGTCGGCGCGGTCAACCGCACCTCATCTCTGGAGGTTAGCCTTGCCGAACCTGTACACCTCACGCGGCGACAGAGCGACAGCCAAGAGTATCTGATGGTCAACGAAGCGACCCTTCCGGCGGTGGTGGAGCTCACGCCACCCCGGCTCACGCGCGCAGACCTCGCCTTTGAGCGCAAGCTTCGCCGCAGCCACATCATCACCCTCGTGGCCCTCCTCGGGCTCTTCGCGGTTGGCCTCGCTGTGGGGTATCGCTTCTTCATCTTCGAGCCCGCCCGCCGGATGCCAAACGCGGAGGTAGAACCCAACAACGAGACCGCGAGTGCAACCCCTCTGGCACCAGACAAAATGATGAAGGGCACCCTGGGCAAGCGCTTGGCTCAAACCACCCCTGATCGCGACTGGTACCGTATCGAGGTCTCAGGTGAGGGAGTGCAGGCGTTGAGCGCCCATGTCACGCGCCTGCCCAATATAGACCTCTGCCTCGAGGTCTATGATCACCTGGGCGAAAAGCATGTCACGGTGGACTCTACTGGGGTTGCGGGTGATGAAGTCCTGGTTCGCTGGCCTGTACAGCCGGGCCGCTATTATTTGCTCGTGCGTGAGGTCTTCGAGGTGGGACAAGGTCGCGTGCCCACCGAGAACGTCACCGACGCCTACACCCTCAAGACACACGTTGAAGCCTTCGCAGACGAGTGGGAGCGTGAGCCCAACGATGAGCTGCGCGCCGCGCGAGTGCTCGAGGAAGGGGCATCGCTCAAGGGCCACCTCGGCCACCACCAAGATCGTGACCTCTTCAAGATCCTGAACACTGAGGACAAGCTCCAGGTGACGGTCACGGCCATCCCTGGGGTGGATCTCGTGCTAACTGCCCTCAATGAGACGGGGAAGCGGCTCCATCGTGCTGATGAGGGCGGCGTGGGGAAAGGCGAAGTGCTCTCTCTGCCCGCCAAGGGGGGGAGCTGCTTTGTGCAGCTAGAGCGCAAGGTACGCAAAAAACAAGCGAAGGGGCTCGCCCACAAGCTCGTGGGGGTGGACACCGCCTATTCGCTGCATCTCAAACGGAAGTAGGCCGGCTCAGGGCTGATAGATGAGCTTGAAGCGCAGGGAGGAGACATACTCTCCCCCGTCGTCGGGGTTGGGGCAGCTGTCGAGGGTCGCGTCGCCGAAATAGAAATCAAACCACGCCAGCTCGAGTGTGCAGCGCCCAATGGTGTCGAAGGGTGAGGGCCCACACGCGACACCATCGGTGTCCAAGACGAAGACGCAAAACTCGGTCATCAGCTCTTGCGCGGTGAAGACACCGAAGCTCTGGTCCCAAGTGGGCTCGTAGCTGTCGCTCACTGACGCGCTACACTCATCGAGGCTCATGGCACTACACGTGCTATCCCAGTCGATGCCAACAAAGACGTCTGGGGCGGAACCGCTGCCAGGCGAATCCCAATCTTTACCCGAGACCTCCTCGATGGTGCCGCGATCGAGCACCAACTCGAAGCGCGCATCGGGGCGAATATCGCAGAAGCCAAGGCCGCTATCGCACGCCTCGAAGGAATCGCAGACGGTGCATGACGTGCCCAA
>JAFCZD010000122.1 GCA_019314525.1 Deltaproteobacteria bacterium | reverse complement strand
CGATGATGAAGCCTGTACCCACGGCGCGGTGCAACTCTAATAGGCGCTCATCCGAGCGGACACCGCCTGGGGTGGCTCCAACGAACCAATCAGCAGGGCCTCGTTTGACGGGCACGTCCGCGAGGATCTGTACCACCGCGGGTCCAACGCGCTCGAGCAACTTGACGAAGCTCCCTGGCGCTGCGGGGCGCATGATCTTGATCGCCGTGACCGCAGAAGAAACAGGCTGACTCGTTGGTTGCTTTTGCTCTTGGCGTCGCCGGCAGCCCGTGGGTGTGAGCAGGGAGAGTGAGACCAGCAGGGCTGGCAGACAGAGGGCGCGTGGCAGAGGACGTGAAGGGAGCATTCAACCCCTCGCGTTGACGAAGCGCAGCCGCAGATCGTAGAGCAGCTCGGAGATCAGATGGGCTTCCTCTTCTGTGAGGTTTCCGCGCGTCTTCTCCTCCAACATCACGAGGATATCGATGCTTTGTTTCGCCAAGGGGAGGTTCTTCTCACCCGCGTTGTCTTCCTTGACGCTTTCGCCGAGGTCGATCATGGCTGAGGTGCCGAGGGACATGACGAAGGTGGAAAAATCCATCTCCGGCAGGCCCAGCGCTCTGTCGCCAGGCTCCTCGCGATGCGGCTCCTCGCGTTGCGGGTCGCGTTGCTCAGCGTCGCTCATGCTCGCCCCCGGAGACGACCAGATGTTCGCGGCGTAAGTCGCGAACCAAAAGATAACGGCAGACATGCCAAAGAACCGGTCGGAGACCCGCCCTCACAGCTTCTGGGGGTGGGTTTTGAACGGTCCATCATTCCCCCGACGTCATCTAGTCGTCGTTCGCTCCACCCAACTCTTCATTTTCGGGTACGAGCGGTTCCGATTTATCGGCGGCGTCTGGCAGCTTCGCCAGGTGTGCGTCATACTCTTTGCGCGTGACAGCACCACGGCTGATGAAACGTTCCACAAGGCGACTGTCGTAGAGGAAGTCTCGTTTTTCCAGCATTTTTTCGTCCTGTGCTATGCCGCTCCGAGGCAGACGGCGCAGCGTAATTTAGCCTGATTCAACCGACATGTCATAAGTGCCCGCCCTCTGCGTGTCAAGGTTGGGCAGAGAAATGCCAAGGAACCGGTCAAAACCCCGCCCTCACAAATTCTGGGAGGTGGTTCTGACGGGTTCATCATTTTCGCCGAGCAGGTCTGGGCGCTTAGACCTTTTCATTGGGGTCTGGAGGCTTCACACTTGAGAGAGAGGTCTTCTTCCCTGCAATACCGGTCACCAACGCTCTTTGGGGGGGCTTTTGTGGCGCTCTTGGCGCTGGCCGCAGAGGCTCGCCCAGCAGAGCCGGCCTCCATGCTCCCGGGCACCCTCGTCACTCGCCTGCAGAAGCTTGCGCGGGGGCGCCGCCAGGGCGTGATGGGTGTGCAAGTGGTGGATGAGCAGGGGCAGACGCTCTTTTCCAAACGCAGTGGCCTGCTCTTCAACCCCGCCTCCAACGTCAAGCTGGTGACCGTAGCCGCGGCGCTCTCTGCCCTCGGACCGGCGCACCGCTTTCGCACGGAGCTGCGCGGGGAGCTTCGTGATGGGCGCATCGAGGGCCCGCTCTTGCTCAAAGGTGGCGGCGATCCTGATCTCGAGACCGCTCACCTCCGCCGCTTGGTGACGGACCTGCGCGAGCGCGGGGTGCGTGAGGTGCGCGGCCCGATCATCATCGATGACTCGATCTACAAGATTCCACGTCAACCGCCTGGGTTTTCCCGCTTTCGCTCCAGCCACCCCTTTCGTGCGCCCCCCGGAGCCCTCTCGCTCAACGCCAACGTTGTCCGCGTCACCATCGCCCCCACAGAGGAGCCTGGCCCCTCTGCGGTGGTTCATGTGGCCCCCGAGAGTGCCTACACCATCATCGAGGGGCGCCTTCGCACCAGTGGGCGTCGAACCCGGCTGGATGTGCGCACGGTGTCCCGTGGAGGCCACATGGCCCTCCGTGTGCGGGGTCGCATCAAAACAAACACGCGACCGCGTCGCTTCTGGCGACGGGTGCAGGATCCTGGCTTCTATGCCGGCCATACCTTGCTGGCGCTCTTGCAGCGCGCTGGCGTGAAGGTGGAGTTGTCGCGGGTCCAGCGTCCCCGTTTTCGCCCAACGCTGCCTCTGCTCGCCTGTCACCTCTCGCCCCCCCTGGTGACCATCGCCCGCGATACGCTCAAATATTCGAGCAATGTCCGCGCTGAGCTGCTCTGGCTTGCTTTGGGCCGCCACACCTTTGGTACGCCAGGGACCTACCAGATGGGGCGCCGCGCGGTGGGGCGTTTTCTGCGCAGCATGGGTGTTGCTCCCCAGGGCTATCGCCTGGAAAACGGGAGTGGCCTCTCCCGGCGCAGTCGAATGCGACCTGTGGATATGGCCGAGCTGTTGCGGCGCATCGATCGTGGTTTCATCTTTGGTCCGGAGCTGCTCGCCGCGCTGCCTGTGGGTGGCCAAGATGGCACCATTCGCAGCGTTTACCGCCACTCCCGTGCACGCGGCGCGGTGCGCGCCAAGACAGGGACCCTCGCAGGTTCGAGCTGCCTCTCCGGTTTTGTGCGTCGCAACGGGCAGACGCTCTACTTCTCGTTTTTCAGCGCCAAGGTGCATCGCACGTCCCTCATGCGACGACGGCACGTTGCCATGACCGAGGTCCTTTGGGACTATCTCGGGCAGCAAGAACCGGTACACCACCCCAGTGGTGGTTGACAGACGGCTTTTGATGATTAGCTTGTGTGCGCCGGCCATTTTTTTCCAAGCCGCGCCATTGGTGATATGCCCCAAGATTATTATGAACTGCTCGGTGTCTCCCGATCAGCGGATGCCACCGAGATCAAGCAGGCCTACCGAAAGGCCGCGCTGAAGTACCACCCAGATCGCAACCCGGATAACCCCGAAGCGGAGGAGATGTTTAAAGAAATCTCCAATGCTTTCCAAGTCCTGCATGACGCTGAGAAGCGCGAGCTCTATGATCGCTATGGTCATGAGGGGCCACAAAGGGCGGGCTTTGGCGGTTTTTCCAACGTGCAAGACATCTTCTCCTCCTTTGGCGACATCTTTGGAGGAGATCTCGGCGATCTCTTTGGGTTTGGTGGCGGGCGAGGCCGCGGCCGTAGCCGTCAGCCCCGTGGCGCAGATCTAGAGGTGGAGCTTCAGCTCGACCTCCAGGACGCCGTGGAGGGTTGTCGCAAAGAGGTCGAGGTCGACCGGCTCGCTCCCTGCGCCGCTTGCGAGGGCTCAGGGGCTAAAGCTGGCACCAAGCCCGTCGCGTGTCCGTCGTGTGGCGGCAAGGGCCAGGTGATGCACAGCCAGGGCTTCTTTGTGATCAGCTCGACGTGCCCGAGCTGTCGAGGCGAAGGCACGACCATCGCCGACCCTTGCGAGGACTGCCGCGGACAAGGGGCTCAGCCAGAGAAAGACACCTTTGAGGTTACCATCCCAGCTGGCGTCGATGAGGGACAGTCACTGCGCCTGGGCGGAAAAGGCAACTTACCACCCCGGGGAGGCATCCCTGGCGATCTCTATGTGAACCTACACGTTGAGCAGCATGAATACCTCAAGCGTGACGGTGCTGATTTCTACTGTGAGGTGCCCCTGAGCTTCCCTCGGGCGACCTTGGGAGGCCGGATCAAGATTCCGGTGCTCAAGGGGGAGGAGGAGATCGACGTCAAGGCGGGGACTCAGCCTGGCGAACTCCTGGTGATGCGTGGAGCTGGCGCTCCCCGCCTCGATGGACGAGGCCGAGGCGATCAGATCGTGCAATTCACCGTGGAGGTGCCCAAGGGCCTCGGCAATCGCGCCAAGGAGCTGATGCGCGAGTTGGCCGAAGAACTAGGCGAGGCCGAGGACTACAAGCCAAGCTTTTTCGAGCGCTTGGGCAAGAAGAAGGCTGCTCGCGGTCGCCGCAAGAGTTAGCTCAGCCATCGAGCTGCGGACGGATCTCCGTTTGCGCCAATCGCATGAGGAAGCGTCCTTTGCCCAGGTTCCCATCGGGAGCCATGATGATCGCCAAGAAATAGTCCGTGTTGAGGACCCGCACCAGGAAATCGAGATGCTCACTGCGGATGGAGACCTCTTCTAGGCCCCCCACCTCAAGGATCTCTGCCGCCTTGCGCACCTGGGAGAGCACAAAAGAGAACTCCGTGCTCACCATCTTGACGTCGAGGTTGGGTTTCGTCGACACCGCCTCCAAGGAGACACCATCGAAACCCATGACAGTTCCAGCGAGGGCACCCTCGCAGTTTTCTAGGATATGGTCGATCTGTGTACGAAACATGATTCCCCTTTGGAACGATCTATCTCAACCGCGGCAGGGGGAGAAGTCAAATTCGTTGGTTGCTCGCCTCCTGAGCGCTTGATACCGGGCGGGGCATTTCTTCGATTTGTTTTGTTTGTAATTCTATAGTGATAGCGTTAATGTCAGGTGTCAGTTTTCGCATTTGGGCCCTCCTACAACTTGACCAAGTGGGAGCTTGGTGTGGTAGAGGGGCAGGGCAGGGTGGGCAGGTGGACGGGTAGGTGGACGGGGCGGGTGGACGGGTAGGTGGACGGGTAGGTCAGTTGGATAGGGTCGGGTGGGGGGAGATGCGGTAGTATATGGGACGCGCCTGGGTTGGGTGTGTCATCAAGGACGGGATCCTCTCGGGATCGCCCAGAAAGAGTCGCTTGGCCGCCAAGATCAACAAGGGCAAGGTAATCGCCGCTGCTCAGAAGTATGTGCAGAAGGGGCAGTACGACAAGGCGATACGGGAGTACTCCAAGGTAGTCGAGGAGAACCCCCGAGATGTGCGCGTTTGGCTCAAGATTGGGGACCTCTACGCAAAACGTGGCGCACGCGAGGAGGCCATCGACACCTACCTCAAGGTGGCCGAGTTCTACTCGGAGCAAGGCTTCTTCCTCAAAGCAGTCGCCGTCTACAAGCAGATCCTGAAGCTCAACCCGAACCTGGTGGATGTCAGCCTCAAGCTGGCCGAACTCTATCGGCAGCTGGGTCTGCTCAACGACGCCATCCAACACTACGAGCGGGTTTCGAACCACTATCACCAAGCCGGCATGATGCGCGACACCCTCTCGGCGCTCTGCCAGATCGTCGAGCTCGACCCCGAGAACGTCGCCATCCGCATCAAGCTCGCTGAGCTCTACAGCAAGGAGCAGATGCGCGCTGAGGCCGTCGAGGCCTTTACCAAGGCCGCTGATTTTCTACGAGCCAGCAACCGCCTCGATGACTTCATCAAGGTGGCCGAGCGCCTCGTGTATCACCAAGCCGACAACGTCGCGCTCACCAAGGAGTTGGCCAGCCTCTACTTGCGTCGCAACGATCCACGGCGGGCGCTGCAGAAGCTGCAGATCGCCTTCAAGGCTGACGCACGCGCGGAAGACACCCTCGAGATGCTCGCCCAGGCCTTCCATGACCTGGGCAAGAAGCAGAAGACCATCTCCGTCTGGAGGGAGCTGGCGCATATCCACGAGGAGGCAGGCCAGAAGATCAAGCTGATGGCGGTCTATGAGCGCATCCTCGACCTTGCCCCCGAGGAGGCGGATATTCGGCAGGCCTTGGCCACGGTGAAGAACTTACCTACGGGCGAGCACATCGCGGCGTCGCCAGCCTCCCCCCCACCACCGCCACCGAGCTCCCGTGCGGCGCCCCAGCCTCCACCACCACCGCCTCCACTGTCCAAGCCTTTTCTCGCCACGGGGCCACAGCAGGCGCTGAACGAGCCCATATCTGCGGGTTATGGCGGAGCGCTTGAGGCACCACAGGTCTACGAGGAGCTGCAAGCGGGCAAGATCCAAGAGGTGGAGGTGGAGCCCGAGGTGCCAGCTCTGCCGGATCAGGAGACCCTCGAGGAGCAGGTGGCGCGCGTCTTCACCGAGGCCGAGGTCTACATCAAATACGGGCTCACCGAGAAGGCCGCCGATCATCTCCGTCAGATCTTCGTGCGCGATCCAGGCAACGTCGAGGTTCATCTGCAGTTGCGCGACCTCTTCGTGCAGGATGGTCGCTATGTGGAGGGAGCGGCTGAGCTCTACGCCATCGCTCAGCAACTCTCCCACGACGACCGCCGCACCGCCGCCCAATACCTCAACGAAGCCTTGGAGCTCGATCCTCAACATGAGGCTGCGCGGCAGCTGCTCTTGGAGCTGGAGACCGCGGGCGGGATGACCCAGGCCGAGGAGCCTCGCAGGGCTATACCCCGCCACGATACCTCCGCGGGCACCTTCGTGGAGGGGGGCAGCGACGCCATCGATCTCGACGCCAGTGACATCGTCGAGGAGATCCCTCTGGACTCCAACGATCTGCTGGTGGGATCTGATACGCAGACGAGTCACGAGCTCGACTATGTGCTTGAGGCCGGGGAGGGCTACCCCAACACGGGGGTGCTCGAGCTTCAGGGCGAGCTCACCGACACTTTGGGCGGGGTGACGCCGTCCTCAGAGGTCATCTTGCTCGCCTCAGCACCTGGCATGAGCGACACGCAGCGCCGGGCGCAGGAAGAGGAGCAACGCGTGACCTCGAGCCTGGAGGACGAGCTGGAGGAGGCAGACTTCTTCATCCAGCAGAACCTCTTCATCGAGGCCCACGAGATCCTCGACCGTTTGATGATCGCGTACCCTGGGCATCCCCTCGTGGAAGGCAAGCGGGCGGACTTGCAGCATCAAGAGGGGGAGGAAGCGCAGCAGGGGGATCCCCGGGATTCGAGCGTGGCGGACATCGTCGCGGACTTGGCCGATAGCCTGGACGAGATGGGCATACCCCCAGAGGAGCGCCTGGGATCCGCGCCTGCGTATGACGCGCCTTCGTATGACGCACCAGCCGCCTTTCACGACTTCAAAAAAGATGTGGACGAGCAGGTAAGCGAAGAGGATTCGGATACCCACTACGATTTGGGCATCGCGTATCGTGAGATGGGGCTCATCGATGACGCCATCGAGGAGTTTCGTGTGGCCATGCGCTCCAAGGAGCGTCATGTGCTTTGCCACATGATGATTGGCCTCTGTTACGCGAGCAAGGAGATGCCCTCGGAGGCCATCAGCGAGTTCAAGACGGGGCTCTACGTTGAAGGCATCTCTGAGCGGGAGACCGTGGCGCTCTACTATGAGTTGGGCCAGATCTACAATCAGCTTGAGGACCCTCGCGAGGCACACTACTACTTCGAGAAGGTGGCGAAGAAGGACCCCAACTTCCGCGACGCGCGGGCACAGGCTCAGCAGTTGGCGAAAGCTGTGGGTGAGGATGGGGGCGAGTCCAGCGGTCATGATGATGCCCTCGGGGCAGAGAGCGACGCCCACGCCTAGGGTGGGGTGATCCAGCGCAAAGACGATGGCAGCTTTTCTTGTCGCGATCAGTGGTCCCAGCAAGGGCAAACGCTATCCCTTGGAGGGCAAGTGCGTGCTCGGGCGCTCCTTCAACAGCGACATCTATATTGGAGACCTCAACGTCTCACGGCGTCACGCCGAGATCGTCAAGGTCAACGAGGGGCATTCCCTTGAGGACCTCGGGAGCGGCAACGGTACTTTGGTGAACGATAAACAGGTAGAGCGGCACCCGCTCGTGGAGCAGGACGTGGTTCGTATTGGGGGCAGCGAGTTTCGCTACGAACCCGAGCCCAAAGAGCGCTGGGCCGCCGAGGTGATGACCGTCATCGCCGACGTGCTGACGCCTGAGACCGGGGAGATCCGCTTCGATCCGCGCACCACGGCGCAGCTCGAGGAGGTCGCGCGCAAGCAGGACGACCTCACCGGCGTCGACGACAGCCGCGCGCTGAAGATGCTCGAGTCGATGTACGCTGTGGCCGACGCCATCGCCACCGAGCTCGATCTCGATCGTCTGCTCGCCAAGATCCTCGAGCACCTCTTCGAGGTCTTCCCCCAAGCGGAGCGCGGCTTTGTGCTCCTGGTGGATCCCGAGAGCGGACAGTTTGTGCCCAAGGCCGTCAAGCAGCGCTCGGACTCGATGACGGAAGGGCCAGAAGGCTTGGTCTATTCCCAGACCATCGTCGATCAGGTCTTCACGCAGAAGCAGGGCGTGATCCGCAGCTCGCCCGCCCGCCCCGCGCGCCTAGGCGCTCCAGGGTTGACCCCCTCCGGAGACTCCGGGCCCCCCGCTAAGATCCCCAAGATGGGCGCGCCCTTGATCTGTCGTGGCGACTCCTTGGGCACCTTGCACCTCGAGGGCAAGCCCGGAGGCAAGGGCTTCGGCACCGGCGACCTCGATCTGCTCTCGGGCATCGCGCGCCAGGCGGCCCTCGCCATCGCCAACGCGCGAGCGGGCCAGGCGCTGATCCAGCATGAGCGCCTTGAGGCCGATCTGCGCATGGCGCGTCGCATCCAAGAGAGCTTCTTGCCGCGACATTTCCCCAAGGTTAAGAACCTCGAGTTCGACACCTTCTACTCAGCGGCCTCCCATGTGGGCGGCGACTTCTACGATATCATCGAGCTCTCGCCCTCCAAGCTGGGCCTCCTGGTGGGGGACATCTCGGGCCACGGGGTGGCGGCGGCGCTGATGATGGCGCGGCTGACGTCGACGATCCGTCTCTATTTTCAATCGAACCAGCCGGATCCGGCGGCGGTGCTCACCCACGCCAACCAGGAGCTGCTCGAGACCGAGCAGGACGCCATCTTCGCCACGGTGCTCTTCATGCTGCTCGACCTCGAGCAGCGCACCTTCACCATCGCCAACGCAGGGCATCAACCACCGCTGGTCTGCAGCAGCCGCTTCTCGGGCATCTCCGAGCTCGATGAGTCCACCGCCGTGGCCTTGGGCGTGGTGCCAGGCATGATCTATCCCCAAGAGGTTTACCAGCTGGTGCCCGGCGATGTCGTCTTGCTCTACACCGACGGCATCAACGAGGCGGAGAACGCTCAACAAGACGAATACGGCATGCGGCGGCTCAAGCAGATGCTCAGCACCGTGGTGCGTGCCGGGGCACCGACCTCTTCGCGGGTGGTGCGCCGCGTGATCGCCGATGTGCGACGCTTCGTCGGGCCCACCACCCAGAGCGACGATCAGACGCTGCTCGCCTTCGGTCTCTGTCGCTCCGAGAGCATGGACGACCTCGACTCCACGGTGCAGTAACAACACGGGTGCAATACACTTTGCAGCACCAACCAAACCAACGAAAGGGAGCATTGATGGCCAAGGGCTCCGTAGAGCGAGCGAAACTCGCCAAAGACCAGCAGTGGAACACCTCTCACCTCTTTCGCAGCGACAAAGCGTGGGCGCGTGAGCGCACAGACCTCGCCGCCAGCATGGAGGGCCTCTCCGCCTTCCGCGGCGGCCTCGCCAAAGGCGAGCCCACTTTCGTGGCGAGTTGCCTGCAGCTCGCCTTTGATCTGCAGCGCCGCCTGGCGCGCCTCGCCAGCTACGCCGCGCGCAAGAACGATCAAGACACGCGCGTGCCGGCCTACCAGGCCATGCGCGAGGTGGCCGACAAGACCGTGGTGGAGTTGAAGGAGGCCAGCGCGTTCATCGAGCCCGAGCTGCTGCGCCTCTCAGCCAAGAAGCTGCGCGTGCTGACGGAGGACGAACGCCTCGCCGACTACGACGCCTTCTTGCGCGAGCTGATACGTCGCAAGGCCCACGTGCTCTCGCCCAAAGAGGAGGCCTTGCTCGCGAGCACCTCCCTCATGGGCGACGCCGGCTACAACGCCTACGCGACGTTTTCGGGCGCCGAGCTGAAGTTCCCGACCATCACCGATGAGCGCGGCAAAGAGGTGCAGCTCACCCAATCGCTCTTTTCACGTTACCGCACCTCCCCCGATCGCGGCGTGCGCAAGGCGGCCTTCGACGCGCTCTTCAGCACCTATGGCGGCTACCAGAGCACCTTCGCGGCGCTGCTCAGCGCCCAGGTCAACGGCCACATCGTCTTTGCCAAGGCGCGACGCTATGGCGGGGCCCTCGAGGCGGCCCTCGACGCCGACGCGCTGCCCGTCACCGTCTATCAGCGCATGATCGACACGATGGCCGAGTTCCGCCCGCTGCTGCACCGCTACCTGCGCCTGCGCGGCAAGCTGCTCGGGCTACGTCAGCTGCGCTACTACGATCTCTACGTGCCCATGGTAGAGCAGGTGCGCCTGCGCTACCCCTACGCCAAGTCGCGCGAGCTGCTCGTGGGCGCCCTCGAAAAGATGGGCCCGCGCTACACGCGCGATCTGCACCGCAGCCTCGATCCGCGCAAGGGCTGGGTCGATCCCTTCCCCACCAAGGGCAAGCGCAGCGGCGCCTATATGGACGGTAGCGCCTACGACGTGCATCCCTACGTGCTCTGCAATACCCTCGACGACTATAACTCCCTGAGCACCCTGGCCCACGAGATGGGCCACGCCATGCACTCGTTCTACTCCAATAAGGCGCAGCCCTTTGCCAAGGCCGACTACACGATCTTCGTCGCCGAGGTGGCCTCCACGCTCAACGAGACGCTCCTGTCGCGCCACGTCATCGGCCAGCAGAAGAACCGCAAGAAGCGGCTCTTCTTGCTCGGTGAGCTGCTCGAGTCCTTCCGTCAGACGATGTTCCGCCAGGCGATGTTCGCCGAGTTCGAGCTCTCCATGGTGCAGCACGCCGAGTCGGGCCAAGCGTTGACCGGGCAGTGGCTCTCGAAGCGCTACCTCGAGGTGGCGCGCGCCACCTACGGTCACGACGAAGGCGTGGTAAAGATCGACGAGGCCTATGGCTGCGAGTGGGCCTACGTGCCGCACTTCTATTACGACTTCTATGTCTTTCAATACGTCACCGGCATGACCGCCGCCGTGGCCTTCGCCGAGCTGATCGAACGCGAGGGCCCCGCCGCGCGCGACCGCTACATCGCGCACATGCTCGAGGGCGGCTGCGCCAAGCCGCCACTCGAGATCCTCGCCGACGCCGGCGTCGACCTCACCTCACGCGAACCCTACGTCATCGCCATGGGCGCCTTCGAGCGTGCCCTGGATGAGATGGAAGAGTTGGTGGGCTGAGGTGGGCGTGCGGGTGACGCACAGCAGTGAAGCATGTTGTGCGGCGCGATTCCCACTGCGCGCTTCTTCCTGCCAACTATGGCCTCGCGTCACCAGCTAGCCCCAGAAGTTCGCCACCCACGCCGAACACGCCCTCACCCCGCAAGCATCAAACCTGCCTGAGTTTTGGGCGAGGGGCGGGCGACGCGCGCGTCACGAGGCTTGGCAAAGACCAAGGCCTTTGCGCATGCGCCCTCGGCGTGACTTTGTCGCGCTTCAGGCTCGTGACCATGCAGAGGGAACGTGGCTTCGCGCGTGCAAAGTGGCGTGTCGCGCGCAGGGATCTTTGCTCGTGCGGAGGTTATCGAGAGTGACACGCGGAAGAATCGACGCTAGCGCGATGCAAAGCCAGGTGGGTATGCGCGCGGATCAGCGCTGCCTTGTGATCGCGCCAGGAAGGATCGGCTCAGATCGTGGCTAATGGCACCGCTGGCGGTGCCAGACGTTCGCGGCGGCAGATGTTCGCGGCGCAAGTCGCGAACCAAGAGAGACGAGAGCTTAAGCTTTCTTGGCGCTGCGTCGGGGCGCGGCCTTGCGGAAATAGAGCTCGGCCTTCTTCTTGCCCCGGCGCACCACCAGCTCACCGTAGGTCTTTTCGTATTGGCGGATCCACTCGGCGCGCGCGTTGACCACGTCGCCGTAGGCCACGGTCACGGCGTCGATGGCCGCTTCGTAGCCGGCCACCGTGCGGTCGAGCTCTTCGGCGTTTCGCTCCACCAACACGGAATACGCGTTGATCTCTGGGTCTTCGAATTTGCCCAAGCGGGCCGCGAGCACGCCCATGACGCCGGGCTGCTGAGTGATGGGGCCATCGGTGGCGCCGCGCAGGCCGTGGGGGAAGAGCTGGGCCACCTTGCCCGTGGCTTTGCCGCCGGCGCTGCCCTCGAAGCTGCGCAACTGAAGATAGACCTGGCGCAGCACATCGTCCGCCGCGTCGTCCGCGCGCACCCGCATCGCCAGCTGGGCGATCATCGCGTCGTGGGCTAGGTCATGGGCCGTCTGCGCCTCGTTCATCGCCACGCTGGAGCGTTGCAAATGAGCCGCCAAGTCTTTCGTCTCCGTCTCGGCCTTGAGTTGGGCCGTCGTATAAACGTGCAGGTCGTGCAATGCGTCCGTGCTCTGAGTAACGGTAGGTGTCTTCATCTGGGCTCCGGTACAACCTTGGAGCGGCTGCGAGATGGTGGAGGGGCGGCGGACGGCCCGCGCCATCACCGCGCCATCACCGCGACACCTCCGCCGCATGACAGAAAAGGCGCGGTTCGGCCTGCTTTCACCCTGCTGCGAGCGGCCTCTGCGTTGCTGGCAGATCGCCCACCGAAGACAGTCTTTTGAAAATGGCAGGTTAGGGCGCCGCTTGCATGGCGCGCCTTGTGCATCGCTCAAAGTGAAAACCAAGGAGAACGCGATGACAAGACTGAAGCCCCTTGATGGTATTGCCCGCCTTGCCCGCCTTGCCGCCCTTGATGGTATGGCGCTGCTCACGCTGCTCACGCTGCTCACGCTCGCTGCCTGCAGCTCAGACTCCGACAGCTACGCGCCCATTTACAGCGCGCCGCCAGCCGCGCAGCCCGAGCCGGATCCCATGGACACCAACACCGAAAACTACGGAGCGTGCGCCTCGAGGAGTACGTCAACGCCTTCGACTACGATTACCCCACGCCAGCGCTGGACGCAGAGCGCCCCTTCACCCTCACCATGCGCGCGGCCAAAAGCCCCCTGGCCGAGACCACGCTGCTGGCCATTGGCATCAAGGCCAAGGAGGTCCCCTGGGCCAAGCGGCCGGCGAACCTCGTCTTCTTGGTGGACACCTCTGGCAGCATGGGCGCTGACAATAAGCTGCCCTTGGTGAAGGTGGTCTTGCGCGAGGCGCTGACGGTGCTCGACGGTGAAGACACGATCTCCATCGTCACCTACGCGGGCCACACGGCCGTGCGGCTCGAGCCCACGGCGGCCTCGCAGCGCGCGCACATCGAGGCGGCCATCGACGGCCTGACCTCCGCCGGCGGCACCGCGGGCGCCTCCGGCATCAACCTCGCCTACGAGCAGGCGGCCAAGGGCTTCATCACCGGGGGCATCAACCACGTGCTGCTCTGCACCGATGGTGACTTCAACATCGGCATCTCCGACACCAGCGCGCTGGTGGCGTTGATCGAAGAGAAGCGCAAGACGGGCGTCACCCTCACGGCTCTTGGGTTCGGCTATGGCAACCTCAACGACGCGATGATGGAGGCGGTGACCAACGCGGGCAACGGCATCTATAGCGTCATCTCCGACGAAGACCAGGCCATCAGCTACACCCACGACAAGCTGCTGCGCACCCTCAACCTGGTGGCCAAGGACGTGAAGATTCAGGTGGAGTTCAATGCAGCGCAGGTCTACGCCTACCGCCTCTTGGGTTATGAAAATCGCGCCCTGCAAGATGACCAATTCCGTGACGACAAGGTCGACGCCGGCGAGGTGGGATCGGGCCACACGGTGACGGCGATCTACGAGCTGGCGCTGAAGCCCACGGAGGTGCCCGACGTGCAGGGCGCGCCCACGCTGCTCGACGGCGAGGCGGCGGAGCATCAGAGCGAGGTGCCCGCGGGCGAGCTCTGCCGGGTGCGCGTGCGCTACAAGGGCCCCAACGCGAGTGAAGACGATAGGGCAGATGAGATGCAGGCGGGCCTCGTCGCCGAAGCGATTCAACCCGAGCTGGCGCAGGCGAGCCCGGATATGCAGTGGGCTGTGGCCATCGCGATCCTCAAGGAGAGCCCCTACGCCCAGCCGGCGGCCCTAGAGATGATCGAGGGCTTGCTCGTAAGCAACGCGGGGAGCGCCATGGACCGTCAGGAGCTGCTGACGCTCTTGGCCAAGGCTAGGGGCCTGCTCTAGCTGCGTGATCGACTTCGCATCTAGGGGCCAAGCTTCACCACGAACACATCGGTGATCCCCTTGGAGGTGACGTCTCCGTCGCCGAGGTCGACGGTGTCGGAGAAGAGGCCCGTGAAGATCATGTCGTTGTGATCTGCCACCACGCAGTAGACGGTGTCGCTGCCAGAGCCGCCCAGCGTCCTTTGCCAACGGTGCACGCCCGTGGCGGAGAAGTTGGTGAGGAAGATGTCGTTGCCTCCCGAGGCGGTGATGTCCCCGCCGCCGAGGTCTACTGTACCGGAGAAGGACCCTGTCACCGTGACGTTGCCGCGGTTGTCCGCCGCCACGCCGTGGGCGATATCTGTGGAGGCGCCGCCGAGCGCTCTTTGCCAGCGGTGCACGCCCTCGCTGGTGAAGCTGGTGACGAAGATGTCGTTGACGCCCCGGGAGGTCACATCGCCGCCGCCGAAGTTGGCTGTGCCGACGAAGCGGCCCGCGACGGTGACGTTGCCGCCGCCGTCTATGGCCACCCCTTCGCCAACATCATAGTTCGCGCCACCGAGGCCTCTCTGCCAGCGGTGCACGCCCTCGCTGGTGAAGCTGGTGATGAAGACGTCGGTGATCCCCTTGGAGACGACGTCGCCGCCCCCCAGGTCGATCGTGTCAGAGAAGCGGCCCGTGAGGGTGACGTTGCCGCTGCCGTCTGTGGCCACGCCCCAGCCC
>JAFCZD010000011.1 GCA_019314525.1 Deltaproteobacteria bacterium | reverse complement strand
GGTAGAGCATGCAGCTTTTGAGAATGGTGTCGTGTGCAGGATTGGCGTTGAGCGTCGCCTGCAGCCCCAGTCACCCCGAAACGCCGGTAGATGCCACCGTGGACAGCCCCTACGTGGGTGACGTGTGGACACCACCGCCTCTTCCAGATCTTGGGGATGCCCAGCCCCAGGACCTTCCCGACCCCTGTCATATCTTCACCCTCGAGGGGCAAGATTGCTCGGGTGGGCAGACCTGCCCTGACAGGTTCCAGCCGATGATCGAGTCGGGCACGATCTGTCGCTGTCGTGTGGCCTGCGATCCCAGCGCCAGCCTCTATTGTGCCAATGACCAATGTGGCTACAACTGCGTGCAGCTCAACGACCCTGGGGGCAACCCCATGCCTGGCATCGGCGCGTGTATTCGCAATGAGGGTTCGCTTCAGGGCGAGCCTTGCGCTCCCAAACAGTGCATCACCTCTTTGGTCTGTGTGGGCAACACCGAGGCAACCTCCTATTGTCGCAAGACGTGCCTCGAGCCCGAGGATTGCACGGGATACAAGATGCTCTGTATCAAGCTCGCCACCTCCGCCACAAAGGTTTGCATGCAGGGAGGCAGCAGCCTTGGCCCGGAGGTGGATGTGGGCTGCTTGGGCGATGAGTACTATTGCAACCAAGGGCTCTTCTGCGATCCGACCCTTGGTGCTCAAATTTGCCGACAGATGTGCAATACAGATGAGCCCAGCGGGGATGCATGCCCCGAAGGCAAGACCTGCCAGCCCCTCTTCGACGAGGTGGCTCAGGTGTTGATTGGTTATGGCTGTAAATAGGTCAGGAGAACAAAGACATGAGCCAAGAGCGTAGCGTGATTCAAACCGAGAGTGCACCCGCGGCCATCGGCCCCTATTCACAAGCCGTGCGGGCTGGCGAGTTGGTCTTCTGTTCCGGTCAGATCCCCCTCGATCCGAAGAGTGGGGATTTGGTGGGAGGTGATGACGTGGTGGCGCAGACACACCAAGTGATGAAGAACCTTGAAGCCGTGCTCAAAGCTGCTGGCAGTAGCTTCGACGAGGTGTTGAAAACGACGATCTACCTGACCAACCTCGATGACTTTGTCAAAGTGAACGAGGCTTACGCCAACTACTTTCCTGTAACTCCCCCCGCGCGAGCCACGGTGCAGGTGTCACGTTTGCCCAAGGGGGTCGACGTCGAGATCGACGCTGTGGCTCGTTGTTCTTGACTCTTATTTCTAACTCCCCGCGTCGGTGTGGCGTTTGCCGCCGAACTCGTTGACAAGGGAGTCATCATAGAGGTCGGCGTAGTAGCCGATATTGAGCACGAGGTCGCGCACCTCGGAAGCATCGAGGTCGAGGGTGCTGCGATCTGCGGTGAGCACCACCGTGTCCCCCTTGAGGGCAAAGGCGGCGCATGTGAGTTCGCTCGCGTTGAGGTGTAGGATGTGTTGGAAGAGGGCGAGCTGATTGGCAGAGGTCTCGGGCACTTTCATCACTGGCGAGACACATTGGAGGTGGTTTCCGCGCTCATCTTCGTTGCCTGGGTTGACGAAGATGAACACTTCAGCCGAACCTCTAGCTAGACCCCAGGCAGGGCCCTCGGTGTTCAGTCTGTTCTGCTCGGGGTCGAGGCCAAGCTCGCGAATGACGGACTCGATCATCTTGACTGTTTGCTTCAGGTTTTTTTCGCGGTGCCCCATCCGGCCCTCTCTTGTTGGTGTCGCCGCCATCGCGTGGGTACTCGTGGTCAGCTGCGCTGACGGGCCACGTGAGGGCATTGTCCACGAGGCTCAACAGGAGCGCAACACCGGCGCGGCGTTGGCGCTCACATGGGCACGGTGTGCGAGCCTGAGCGTGGGGCTTTCGGGCGTTAACCCAACAGTCAAGGTTTGGCTGGAGCGGAGGGTTTCTTCTCCGGTCAGCGTTCGCCAGCAAATTGTGCAGCGTGAAGAACTCGCTCTGGACGCCCAGGGGCGGTGGTGTGGACGGGGCCTCACACCAGGCAGCTGGCGCTTGGTGGTAGAGCGTGGCGACTTACGCCGAGAGCAGCCTGTCAGCCTGGGCTGTGGTCATAACGCGCTCGACGGGATGACCGCGCCGCGGGCGAGTGCCTTTTGGGGACGCGTCATGGGCGGGAGAGGAAAACCTCTCGAAGGTGCGCATATCGAGCTGCGTGATGGCCAGAGCCACACCTCCATATCTGCGCAGAGCGGAGACGATGGGAGTTTCGTCTTTGAAGGGATCGCCATGGGGCATCACCGCCTCACGGTGGTGGCGTTGGGGCGGCGTGTACTCCAGCGTGATGTGCAGGTGCCTGGGCAGGTGGTGTTGCAGACGCTGCGCTCGCAGGTCGTCGAGGGGGTGGTGCGGGGCGTGAGCGAACAAGAGGTTGAAGTGACGTTGGTGGGCCCCGCGTTGAGGCGGCGCACACGTGTCATGGCCAACGGCCAGTTTGAGTTCCAAGAGTTGCTGCCAGGCAGCTACGAGCTCGTTGCCAGGACACTGCAGAAACCATGGCTCGCAAGTGCCTTGGTGGTGAGCCGGGCGGGGCACGGAGTGGTGGCGCTGACCTTGGAGCCCGCGACGCGTTTGAAAGGACGGGTGGTGGGTGGGAAGAGAGAAAAACCAAACCATCCCCTCGCCGCGCGAGTGGTCCTGCGACCCTTCCGGCCGGTCCTCTTCGCCGCAGAGGTGCGGGCAGACAAGAGAGGGCGGTTCACCGCGCCAGCGCTGCCTGCGGGGCGATACCGAGTGGAGGCCTGGGCGGACGGGTGGTTGCCGTGCCTGGGAGAGACGGTGACGCTGCCGGGCACGGGTGAGGTGATCACTTTGCGCCTGCGGCGTGGTCAACGTCTCTCGGGAAGGGTGATGAACGCCGATGGAAAGCCATTGAAGGGCGCCCTCGTGCGTGTTTTCCCCGGAGGTGCCGCGTTGGGGCCACGGATCGGGGAGCTGGGGGTGATTCCAGGACGTGTTCCGCCGATCCCTGATGTCGACGCCATGTTGCCCACCAACACCGTGTCAGGGCGCTTGTGGAGCGCCACGACGGACATCGCCGGGGAGTTTCTCGTGGAGGGGCTCCCATCTGCCATCGTGCGCTATTCCATAGAGCATCCTGGGTACCAGCGTGTTGCTGGAGCTGTTGACCTTCAACGCCAATCTCAAGTCACCCTACGATTGCAGGCAGGCCGCCAGGTGCCAGAGGCTCCACGAGACGCTCAGGGGCACCTGGCCTACGTGAAGAGTCTCCGGCGCGTGCATGGTTCTGTTCGTGAATGGCGCACAGGAGCTCCCGTCTCTCGTTTTTCTATTGGTGTGGGCAGGGGCACGGCTCGGGCTTTTCGAGACAAGCGAGGCCAATTTTCTCTGATGCTCGCGCCTGGCGCCCAGCGCCTACGGGTGCGGGGCCAGGGTTACGCTCCCTCAGATGTCGTGGTGCAGGAGGGCAATCGGTCACATGATCCGCTGCTCATTGAACTCCGAGCCGCGGGGAGCATCCAAGGGTCGGTTCGTGACGCCTTGGGTCAGGTGGTGGTAGGTGCAGAGGTTCGGGTTGTGGGACTACGGGGCCGCGGACTTTCAGTTCAGAGCGACAAGGGGGGACGGTTCACGATCAAGGACGTCCCCGAGGGGACCTACAACCTCGACTTGAGTTTCGGGGGAGAGACGCTCCAATCGGATCCCATCTCTGTACGGGCTGGCCAGCGGAGCGGACCTGTCCGTTTTCACCTCACAAGAGCGACTTACCCCTGAGTGGGGGCGCACAACTTACTCAGGCTTGAGGATCCGAGTCTTCGCGGCGTGGAGTGGCTCGTCCATTTCGTTGGTGGGATCTGCCTCTTCTTCATTCTCGGCCGCATCCCCATCCCCTTTTTCGTCTGGGTCCGCATAGTGTCCCGTTCGCATCTGGGTACCCAGGGCGCGGTTTTGGTGAAAATGTGCGCCGGGACGTGGGCGGTGTTTGCGTTTCATCACACGCGCCATGCGTTCGTCGGGGTCGATGATCATCGTGCGCATCTCGTGCAGATCGACATCAGGCGGCAGGCGTGACTCTGGCGCAGGCACCCGGGGCATGAGCCGGGTCTCCATCATCTCCTCGCGGGCGGCCTCTTGGTCTGGCGTGATGGGGGAGGGGGTGAAGCGCGTGTAGGGCGCCCCTTCTCCCAGCACCTCCGAGATCAGGTTGTCACCGAGAGGACCTGCAGCCTCTGTGTCGATGACGAACTCTCTGAGCTTCTGTTGGTCCTTCTCTATGTCCTCGGCGAAGTGCTCTCGCAGCAGCTCTCCCAGACGCGCCGGGCGATAATCTGGCGCCTCGATGGCCAAATACTCCCGTAGGGCATCCGCAGCCTCCTTGGCTGTCTGGTAGCGGCTATCGCGCGAACGCGTCATCATCCGTCTCAGGATGCGGTCCAACGGGCTTGGTATGTCTGCTCCATGTTTTGCGGGGCGCACATATTTAGCGTCTCGCACACGAAAGATCAGCGCCATCTCATCTTGGGCGGTGAAGGGCGGATGCTTGCATACCAGCTCATAGAGCACGCTGCCGCAGCTGAAGACGTCACTGCGCCCGTCTAGCTTATGACCCATCGCTTGCTCTGGGCTCATGTACTTGACCTTACCCTTGAGCACGCCCACACGTGTCTGTACGCGCGAGTGGCGCGCTTTGGCGATGCCAAAGTCGCAGACCTTCACCTGTCCATCGAAGGAGACGATCACGTTGGAGGGGCTGATGTCACGATGCACGATGTTTAGTGGTGTGCCAGTCCCATCGGCTTTGTTGTGCACCATATGCAGCGCGTCGAGCACTCGCATCATCACGTACGCTGCGTCCTCGGCTGCGAGGGAACGCTCACGGTCCTTGATCCGATCGATCAACGCGCGCAGGTCGCGCCCATCGACGTACTCCATCGCCATGAAGTACTCATCAGCGATGCGCACGAACTCATAGACCCTCGCGATATTGGGGTGGTCGAGCAGGGACGTGATCTTGGCTTCATCCACCAACATCTGCAGAAAGTCGTCATCCTCCACCAGGTGACGAAGCACACGTTTGATGGCGACCATATGCTTTATTCCGTGCGAGTCGAAGGTCGTCGCACGGTAAATTTCAGCCATTCCACCCACCGCGATACGGTCTAGGAGGTGGTAGCGCCCAAGCTGTCTTGCCACTCGCATCCACTTTGAATGGTACCTGGACGATGGGGAGCTGTAAATGGTTGGGGTCGTTAGCTTTTCCAACGCGAGGCCCCTTGGAGGGCGGTGGCCGGTATGTTATTTTAGAATACTTGAAGCCAATATTTTTGGCCCTTATCAGGAGTAAGCATCCGTGTGGTCCACCCTATTGACTCTCTCCCTGACTCTCTCCGCGGCCTTCTCTCTCGTCGCCTGCTCCCAAGGGGAGGACGCGAAGAAGGCCAGCAAGAGTGGCAAGTCCTACGCGCTCTCCATTACGCCACCTCCTGCAGGGAAAGTCGGGCAGAGTTTCGCTGCCTCAGTGGCTCTCAAACCCCTCGGTGAGTACAAGATCAACATGGAATACCCGCTGAGGTTGACGGTGAAGGGGCCTAAGACGGTGACACCTCGTGAGGTGGTGATGCGCGCCAAGGACGCCAAAAAGATGACCAAAGCCGAGGTGTTGCTTGTGCCGAAGGCGAAGATCACAGTAGCCGGTGAGCATGCGTTCGAGGCTGAGTTTCGCTTTTCTGTTTGTACGGAGAAGCACTGCGAGTTGAAGACGGAGAAGCTCACCTGGAAGGTCAAGGTCCAGTGAGCAACGAGCATGAAGAGCTAGACGCGTAAGTGAGGGGAAGATGAGACAACAAGAAGATGGGAACGTCACCTCCACCGGTCGTCTCCAGGCCATGGGTGGTCGTGTGCAAGATCACTTCTCTGAGAATAAGCGAGTGCTCACCTTTGCTGAGTATCTCTCCCTCGTTGAAGCGCAGCCTCGCTGCCATCTGCGCAACTCGGCGCAGTATCTCCTCGATATGTTCGACTTCTATGGTAGCGAAGAGATCCCGCATCCGACGGGCCCACGTCGCCGCTTCCACCTCTTCGACGCGCCCTGGCAACCTCATCCCCGGCGCCTTGTGGGGCAGGAGGGGGTACAGAACGCGATTTATCGCATCCTCAGCAACTTCACTCGTCAGGGGACGGTGGATCGCGTCATTCTGCTTCATGGCCCCAATGGCAGCTCCAAATCCACAGTCACTGATTGCATTGCCCGTGCGATGGAAGACTACAGCACAGGCGACGAGGGCGCCCTCTATAGCTTCAATTGGGTTTTCCCCAGTCAGAGCGTCGACCGCAGTGGCATCGGTTTTTCCAGTGAGCGGCGCGAGACCAAAGCCGATGAGTCCTACGCGCACCTCGACGAGGATGTGATCGACGCGCGCTTGCCCTCAGAGCAGCGCGATCACCCCTTGCTCTTGATCCCCAAAGAGCTCCGCCAGGAGCTCATCGCCGATCTGGTAAAGAAGGTGGACGGTTTCACCCCCTCGAGATACCTGCTTGAGGGCAACCTCTGCCACCGCTCGAAGAAGATCTACGAGGCGCTCCTTGGTGCTTACGAGGGTGACTACCTGCGGGTGTTGCGTCATGTGCAAGTGGAGCGTTTCTACGTCTCCCGGCGTTATCGTGTTGCCGCCGCTCGGGTTGAGCCCCAACTGGCGGTGGACGCGCGGATGCAGCAGGTGACGGCGGATCGCAGCCTTAGTGCTCTGCCCACAGCGCTGCAGAATGTTGCGCTCTATGAGGCCGACGGGCAGCTCGTGGCTGGCAACCGCGGTTTGATCGACTTTGCAGACCTCTTCAAGCGCCCCCCTGAGGCGTTCAAATATCTACTCACCTGCGTCGAGGAGGGCCGCGTCGCCCTCGATCCTGCGAACCTCTTCTTGGATCTGATCTTCATCGGGAGCGTTAACGAGACCCACCTGAACGCTTTCATGCAGGGCCCCGAGTGGATGTCCTACAAGGCGCGCATGGAGCTCGTGCGTGTGCCCTACCTGCTCGACTATCAGGAGGAGCAGGGGATCTACAACCAGCAACTCGGTGAGGTGGAGGCGGGCAAGCACATCGCGCCCCACGCCATTGGCGTCGCAGCTCTCTGGGCCGTGCTTAGCCGGATGCACCGCCCTGAGTATGAGCGCTATGGGGAAGGCGTGGTGAAGCTGGTGAAGAAGCTCACCCCTGTGCAGAAGGCGGCGCTCTACGCCGAGGGCAAGATCCCAGAGGAGATCAAGGGTGACGACGCCAAGACCTTGGCGGCCGTGTTGCCTGTTATCTGGGGTGAATCCGATGCTGATGTGATCTATGAGGGACGCACCGGAGCTTCGTCACGTGAGGTGCGCACAGCTCTGATGAACGCCGCCCAACGGGATACCCATGCATGCTTGACGCCAGAAGCAGTGCTGGAGCAGATCTCCGAGCTGGTGAAGGAGACATCCGTCTATGAGTTCCTCAGGCAGGAGGCCAAGGACGGTTTCTATGACCACAAGGGCTTCATTAATGTTGCCCGCGACTGGTACCTCGACCTCATGGACGCGGAGGTGCGTGAGTCCATGGGGCTTGTGGAGGAGTCTCGTTATGGCGAACTCTTCTCACGCTATGTCAGTCACGTGACCCATTTTGTGCGCAAGGAGAAGCTCCGCAATGAGGTCACAGGTGATCTCGAAGACGCTGATGCGCGCTTGATGGAGGATGTCGAAAAGCGCCTGGACATCAGCGAGGACGCGGAGACTTTTCGCCAGAGTATCATGACCAAGATCGGTGCGTGGTCCATCGATCATCCTGGCGAGATGCCCAACTACGTGTCGATCTTTCCCCAACACTACACTAAATTGAAGACGCAGTACTTCGAGCAGCAGCGCCAGCGCGTTGAGCATACGTTGCAGCACTCCCTACAGATCCTGGCGGACGACGCAACCGGCATCAATGCTGAGGAGCGAGAGCAGGCGCAACAGATGCTGGGGCGGCTTCGGGACGAGCATGGCTACTGCGATGGGTGTGCGCGCGAGGCGATCATGATGCTCGTGCGACGACGATATACGGATTAGGAGCAGCAATGGACATGATGAGCAGCGTGCAGGCGGAACTCTTGAGGGCGGCTGCCGCGATGGTCGTGAAGAAGGAGTTTGATCACCTGCTCTATATCGGAGATCTGCCGCTCCCCGATGATCTGATCAAGGCCAAGAGTAACGCACGTCGCAAGCTCGTGCAGGCCATCACCAGCGACGTCCAGCGCCAGGTCATCGAGGCCATGGGGGTCGAGACTATCCCCATGCCCACGTATGACATTCAGCGCCAAGAGCGCTTCAAGATGGCCCTGGTGGCAGGCATCGCCGCTGGACTCTTGAAGGACGGGGAGGTTGTGTTGGGGGTGATCGGGCGAGGACCGACCTCCTACCCCGATACGATGATGATCGTTACCATCGGCGGCGATAATGAGGGCTCCGTGAACACGGGCTTTGGCATCGTGGGGACCGATCGCATCCCCTCGACCATCCTCGAGGCTGTCTTCGATCTTGGGGTCGAGATCGGTCGTGATGGTTGGGAGGGCCACCCTCTTGGCACGTTGTTGGTGGTGGGTGATAGCGCGGCGGTGATGGAGAAGTCACGGCAGCTCACCCTCAACCCTTTTCAGGGCTACTCAGAGAACGAGAAGAATATTCTCAACCCAGCGGTGCGCGACGCCATCAGAAATTTCGCGGTGCTGGATGGCGGGTTTGTGATTCGCGACGACGGCGTGGTGCTCGCGGCGGGGCGTTACATCAAAGTCGACGACCCCACCGACCTCGATGTTCACCTTGGCCTTGGGTCGCGGCACGTGGCGGCTTGCGCTATTTCGAAGAGCACCAACGCTATCGCTGTGGTCGTCTCGGAGACGAGCGGGGTGACGCGCGTCTTTCAGTCGGGGCGTTGCGTGCTGGAGATTCAACCAGAGCAGCGCACACGCCGCGGCGCCAAAGCCGAACGTGACGAGCCACCGCTGGAGATCGTGGAGAGCCAGGAGTCGGAACGGAAAGACCAGAGCAAGGTCAGCGCCGATAAGACCACCTCTGGGCGCAGCAAGGAGCCCAAGGAGAAAGATCCCAAAGCCAAGGAGCCCAAGAAGGGATGAGCCCATGGGCCAGCGCAAGTACATCGCGGTCGCGGGGAATATGGGAGTGGGCAAGAGTTCGTTAGTGCGCTTCCTTTGCCAACACTTCAAGGTCGAGCCGTTCTTCGAGCCCAACGAGCAGAACCCTTACCTCAAGGACTTCTATCGCGACATGCGCCGTTGGGCCTTTCACAGCCAGGTGCGCTTCCTCTCGAGCAAGTTTCGCATTCACCAGGATTTGGCTCGTGAGCGGATCAAGACGACGGTGATTCAGGACCGCTCAATCTATGAGGACGCTGAGATCTTCGCCTACAATCTCTTTCGCTCGCGGAAGATGAGCAAGCGGGATTACGAGACCTACCAATCGCTCTATCAGACGATGGTTCGTTCCCTCGAACCGCCAGATCTGATGATCTACCTGCGTGGCAGTTTGCGCACCCTGAAGCGGCGCATCCGGGCCCGCGGTCGACCCGAAGAAAAGGGGATGCCTGACAGCTATCTTCGCCGCCTCAATGGCTATTATGAGGAGTGGTTCGAACGCTACTCGCTCTCGCCGACGTTGGTGATCCAGACGGACAACATGGACTACGCCACCGACCTCGTCGATCGTATCGACCTAGTGCAACAGATCGAGAAGTACATCTAAAACCCCAGGCGCACACCAGCCTCAAGGGAGATTCCGCCAGCGAGCAGGGTGACGTCCAGATTCTCCAGTTCACTATAGAGGAAGCCTCCCTGGAAGAAGAGGGAGGTTCTGCCCAGGGGCCATTCCGCGCCGACCTGGGTCAAGACACCTGGCGCGACGTCGAGGGTGGCGCGCTCCTGGGTGTAGCTGGCGGTGTTGCGAGTGTGTACGAATTGCACCACAAAATTGACGCTGGCGTAGGGGATCACAGGCCAGCGTGGTCCGCGGTAGATCGGACCGATGAAGAGCGGCGCCAGGACGGTGCGGGAGCTCGCCGCCTCGAGGTCTGCTGGTCCATCGAGGCTGGTGCTGATGGACTGCGTCTTCCATGCGACGCTGCCCCCGAGCCGCAAACCGAGGCTCCCTGCGGAGCCAAGCCCATAAGTGGCGCCACACGCGAGAGAGAACTGCGGTGAGAAAAAATCTCCTATGTTGTGCAAGAAGCCAACACCCAGCGCGATCTCGAAGTGGGGTCCACGGTCATGTTTGGGTGGTGGAGTCACCCTTCGAGAAGTGGCGAGGCGAGGCCTAGGGGATGGGGAGGGGAGGGCTTCATCTGTTGGCGCGTATCGTGCGTAGACCTTTGCTTCGCGGGTCGCTCCTTCAGCGCTGAGGGTGCCACGTATTCGCAGCTCACCCGTTGCGGTGGGTTCGAAGGTGGCCTCCCAGCGGCCTGGGCCTTTGGAAACGGGCTTCAACGCCAGGCGGTCGCCTTCATTGGGGCCGAGGACCTCGAGCTCGATGCTCTCATCCCCCGGCTCGGCGACGGCAATGGTGACGCGAAAGGTGGGATGACTGGCTGCGTTTTCAGTGGGCTGCACGGCGAGGGCCAAGCGTCGGTAGCTTGGCCGACGAACACGGATCTTGCGTCGTGTCTTGAGCCCCATCTTGTCCACCACCTCGACATTGATGCGCTTGACCCCGGGGGGGATGGCGAGGCGCAGATAACGCCGGCTTTTCCCGCCCATCTTCTTGACCACTTCGAGCTTTCCATAGCGCAGATAGAGGGTGGAGAAGGGGCGGGTGCGGATGGGGAGTTGGGTGCGTCCCTGGAGTGTCCCTGGAGTGGAATGCGGTAGACGAAGACTGGGCCTTGGTCGCGGTAGAGCAGCAGCACCAGCTCTTGTGGAGAGCGCCGGCGTGGCAGCTTGACCCGAACTTGGATGCCCTTGCCCCGCGGCTTGACGGAGTCGACGCGGCCGACGTTGGTGGAAGCATGGGCTGCGCCAATGCCTGGCAGCGAGGGCACCGAGAAGCTCACTTTCTTCATCCAGCCCAGGACGATGCGCTTGGGGGCAATGAGCTGCGGTTTATTGGGCGAGGCGGGTGTCGCGGTGGACTGCGGTTTCTCGGCGGACGCGGGCACCGCGAGGAGCAGATGAGCTGCGGTTTATTGGGCGAGGCGGGTGTCGCGGTGGACTGCGGTTTCTCGGCGGACGCGGGCACCGCGAGGAGCAGGAGGAAAGCCAGCCAGGCGCACCGCTGTTTCATCGTCGTCGCCTTTGTCTCTTCTTCTTTTTCTTCAGCTCAATGGAGATTCGCTCACCCTTCTGTTCTAGAGAGAGTTCCACACGATAGCTTTCGTAGCCACGTCGCCGGATGAGGATTCGATGGACGCCGAAGGGGAGTTCTAGGCCACCATGCATGGACAGCTCATCGATGCTTCCACGGGGGACTTCGTCGACGACAACTGTGGCATCAGCCGGCTTGCAATCGACAAAAAGGATCTTCGCTGTTGTCACCTTGATGGGCGCAGATGGGCGAACTGGCAACGGCTTCTGTGGCACCACAGGCTTGGGTTTGGGTGTACAGGCCATGAGCGGCGCGGTGAAGAGAAAGAGAATGAGCGTTTTTCTGTGCTGTCGGATGGGCATCTGCTACCTCCAGCGGTTGATGGTACGTGGGACACCGACGTGGGGTGGCCTTCGGCGGCCGATTTTCAGCTTGTTAGGCTCGACGAAGAGAGGGCTCTTTTTGCCTGCGTCATCTATCGCGTAGACACCCCAATAGAATGTGCCCCACCTGAGCCGCAAGAGATAGCTCGTACCCTTCTTCACCTTGATGCGGGCGACACGCCGGCGGAGGTTGCTACGACGGGCCACGACCAAGAGATACGACGTGGCCCCCTCCACGGGTTTCCAGCGAAAGTTTACGGACATGCGCTTGGCGGTGGTGACCACCATCGCGTTAGGGGCAGGCGCGATCAGCTGCGAGCTCGGTTGACTGGCTGTTGGTTTCGGATCCGGTCTCGCGATGACGAAGCGCCGAGCGAAGCCAAACTCGCCTTCCCATCCACGAGCGTCGAAGCTGCTGACGCGCCATATGTAGTGGCCCGCAGCCAGGCGGGCGATGGTCCAGCTCGCCGCCTCGGTTTGGTTGTCGAGGATCAGATCCGAAAAGTCGAGGGACCGAGCCAGCTGCACCCGGTAGCGTAGCGTCCGCTGCGCGGCTTGCCAGGAGAGCTTGACGTCTTGTCCGCTCAAGTTTTCGTCCACAGCGGGGCTCTGCAACACTGGGAAGGGGGGAAGGGGGGCTCTGTGGCCGAGGTTCTTTGTCCCGATCTCCACCGCCTGGTTGGCTTCGAGGTCTACGGTCTCGTCTCCCACCTGCACCTTGGCCACGCCCTTGAGCGCCGCCACCTGCAGTTTCTCGCCCTCAACGGCGCGCACGCGGAAGGTCACGGGACGGGTGGTAGCGCTGATGCGCGTGCGCTTACCACTCTTGGAGACGATCTCCAGCGGTTTGACGCCAGGATGCACGACTCCACGGACCGTGCCCTTTTCCACTCGAGCGACGGCTACGACGGCGTTTGCCCGATCGCCCTGAGGCAACTCGATAATGATCAAGGTTTGCGCGTCCACCTCGAGCTTGCTTCCGCCTGCAAAGGTCACAGTGGCGGATGCCCCCTTACCTGTCTTGATCGCGTCGCGCGTTTGCAAGGGCAGCCCTGCCCGGGCGTCGTTCCAACGCAACGTGCCGGCTGGGCGATGACTCACCTCGCCAACCATTTTTTTGAGCAGAGCGACGCTCTTCGGAAGGTTGCCTTTTTGTTCTGGTGCTTTTTTGTCGCAAGCTGCGTTCAGGCAGAGCAGCGCGGCAAGCACAACACCCCAATTTTGCATGTCGCCATTGTACCGAGATCTTGCTCCAGAGTGGAGCTTCTCATGGGTGCCGTTGTTCTTTTGTTTTCAGCAGGCTTTGTGGGGAACCCTATTGGGGCCTATCTCACTGAAAAGAGCATAATTATCTGGGAGTTCTTGACGGAGACTAACCAAGGAGTCGACACTATCTGTTGTGGGTTCACTAAGAGTTAGATTGCTGGTGGCCATTGTGCTGCCCCCGGTGTTGGTGGCTGCCGTCCTGGTTTTCGCCTCGGCGCGCCAAATCCGCGAGGATAAGGAGCTCTACAGCTACGATCTGGTGACTCAGAGCGTGGAGCTTTTGGCGAACAACCTCAGCGCGAAGGTCGCCGAATTGCAACGGCGGGCTGCCGCCCTGGATGAGCCCGGGGGACCTTTTCTCAGCTTCAAAGATGTTTCAGCTGGGGAGGTGAACGCCCCCGTCGTGAGCAACGCCAGCCAGTCGGGCAAAGCGGTCCTCAAGCTGCGTTTTCGCAAGGGTGGAGTCGCTAAGTGGGCGTTGTTGCGGCCAAAGCAGCTGCTTAGTTTGGTGCGCCAAGGCCCCGCGTTGCCGATGGTTGTCAATCGTAGCGGGGAGATTATTGCCCACCCAGACCCCCGCGTGGTGGTTGCGCATCAAGGCGCCTCGAGGCTCCTGGGTCAACTGCGTCTTTTTCAAAAAGGGGCCGTTCGACTCGGCACAAAAGAGGTGCATCAGAAGGACGGCGCAGCTCTCGCGGCCTTCGCCCGCATTCCAGGTGGCCTGGCCGTGGTGCAGACCATCCCCAAGACACAGGTTACGAATGCCGCCATGCCGTTGATCCGCGCGGCTGCCATCACCTCGGCGATCACCGTGCTCGTGATGTTGTTCTTGGCGCTCTTGCTCTCCCGACGGCTGGTTCAGCCGCTGCGTGAGATGGCCCGACAAGCAGAAGCTATCGGGCGCGGTGAGTTCGATGTGACCCTCGAGGCTGAGCCGAGCAGCCAAGGAGCGGGTGAGGTCGCCACGCTGGCTCAGAGCTTGCGTAAGATGAGCCTCTCGCTCAAACGGCGAGAGGAAGAGCTGAAACAGGTGCAGCAGCGGTTGCTGCAATCAGAGCGCATCAACGCCGCCGGCCGGGTGATTGGCGCTATCGCCCAGGAGTTGGCGGAGCCACTCGAGACGAGCCAAGCCTTGGCGGAGAAGGTTCATTCTGCTGTCTCCGGCTTGCCCAAACTTCGAGTTCTTTCAGACTCGCTGGGTGAGGAACTGGGCCGTGCGGCGATGATGCTGCAGAAACTACGACGTCTGGACGTTGGGGAGTCTGCTGCTGAGGCAAAGGAGATCGAGGCGGACCTCGCGGTAGCCGATGCACTGGTGGCAGCGCGTCCCATGCTCGAACAGCGGAAGATCTCTGCAGTCTTGGACCCAGAGTTCGAGCCGCGGCCTGTGCATATGCCTGAACGCAGCTTGCAGAACGCCTTGCTCGATGTCTGCCATTTTGTCGCACAGGGAGCCAAAGAGCGCACCAATGTAACTGTCTCCATCGCCAACCACGAGCTTCACGACGGTGGACCAGGGGTCGCTATCACGTTCACCTATGTGGGCGATCCCATGAGCAAGGATGAGCGCGAGGCCTTGCTTAGTCCGTTGGAGGCTGTGGAGCGGGGGGGCACGCTGGCCCTCGCGGTGGCCGCGGCGGCGGTGACGGAGGGGGGCGGGAGCTTGTCGCTCGAGCCCACAGCCGAAGGCAATCAGATCCGTATGATCTTCCCAGCAGAGGAGAGGCAGCACAGCGGGGAGGTCTTTGTGGTTGACCCCTTGATTGGAATGAAAGGCCCAGCGACGCGCGAGGTGGGTTTAGACGACGCTGAGGAGGCGATGGTGGAGTGGGGAGATGGGGGCGCTCGCCCAACCAAGGGGGCAAGAGCGGCGCCGAAAGAAGGGCAGACGTGAGGGTTTGGGGCCTTTTGCTCGCACTGACGTTCTTGGGCTGCGAGCAGCAGCAGGCCGGCCCCTTGCCTCTCGAGGTACTTCCAGGCTTTGGGCTGACGAATCTTGCTACCCCTATCACTCTACGTGGGGAGCGCTTCAACACCACCATCGTGGCCAACTACGACAACGAGGGCGAGTCTTTCGTCGACGCTCGTTTCGAGGCGTGGTTGGGGGAGCATAGGCTCGAGGAGGTCCGGTGGATTGGGCCCACAGAGATGAGAGCCACCGTGCCTGCGGGTCTCCCCGAGGGTGCCTATGACCTGGTAGTGAAGGATCCCCGGGGGCGGATTGGGAGGCTCCAGCGGGCCTTTGAGGTCTGGGAAGAGAATAATGTTCCTCAGGACATGGGCGTCGATCTTTCGGGCCCTGCAGATGCGGGTGCAGACTTGCCCTTCCCTGACGCCATCCTCGCCGATCTCGGGGTGCTGGCTGATATTGGCGTGTGCCCGAAGATTTGCACGAATAATTGCTCTGGGGGCTATTGTCAGATGGATTGCGAGAAGGGCTGCATCTGCCCCACGGGGATCCCCTGCCGCACAATCTGCAATGACACAGGGTGCACGGGCACCATCGATTGCTCCCTCGCCACGCGCTGCGACGTGACGTGTACCTCTGCTTCGGGTGGTTGCGACGGGACCATCGCGTGCCCGAGCAAGGGCGACTGCACCGTCCGCGGCTTGGGTTCTAGCGCCTACCAAGGGGACATTCAGTGTGGCACTGGCCGCTGTCAGGTGGTTTGCTTGAACGTCGGTGAAGCAGGGTGCACGGGGAGTGTCTATTGTACCTCGGCGTGTGCCTGCCTTGTGACGGGCTTCGAGGGTCCAGTCAGCTGCCCGTCAGCGTGCAGCGATGGGTGTGGGGTCTTTGATGGCTGCGATAATTGCTAGCTTGCTTGGCCAGCTCAGCCCTTCACCCCACCCGCCGTCAAGCCGCTCACCAAATGCTTCTGCAGCGCGTAGAAGAGCGCCACGATAGGGATGGACACCAACACCGCACCAGCGGCGAAGGCGCCCCAGTTCGCCGAGCCGTGCTCTCCAACATAGGAGTTGAGCAGCACAGGGAGGGTGTAGGATTCTTCTCGGTTGAGGAAGGTGGCGGCGAGGATGTATTCATTCCATGCGGTCATGAAAGAGAAGAGGGCTGTGACAGCCAGCGCAGGGCGCGCCAGGGGCAAGACGATGGTGTAGAAGATGCGGATCCGCGAGGCTCCGTCGATGAGGGCGGCCTCCTCGAGTTCTTTGGGGATGGTGTCGAAGTAGCCTTTGAGCATCCAAACACAAAAGGGGATCGCTGTGGTGGAGTAGACAAAGATCAGCCCCAGTATGCTGTTGAGTAAGCCTAGTTTGGAGAGGATCACGTACATCGGGATCATCAAGAGCGTGGCGGGGAACATCTGGACGACCAAAAAGGCCATCATCCCCCCATTTCGGCCCGGAAAGCGGAAGCGCGAGAAGGCGTAGGCGGCGGTGGCTGCCAGGAAGACGCCCAAGAGCGTTGTGCCTAAGGCGATGAGCGTGCTGTTGAGCAGCTGTCGTCCGAAGAGCCACTTGCCGTCTGAGCTCGTCTTGCCGATGACTTCTCGGAAATGCTCGCTGGTCACCTTGGAGGGGATGGGGTTGATCGTCAGCTCGAAGGCCTTGCCCGGAGAGACGGCTTTGCGCAGCACCAACGCCACAGGGAGTAGAGTCATCCCTGTGAAGATGATCAGAAAGAGGTGGGTGATGGCCCGGTTCATCTTGGTGGATTGCTGCATTTAGCCATCCTCACTGACGCGCGAGAGGCGGTTGGCGATTTTGGAATAGAAGAAAAGCACAACAAAGATGATCAACGCGTAGGCCGCGGCCAGGCCGTAGCGGTCTCCACGCTGAAAAGCCCAGCGGTAGGCCTCGGTGATCAGGATGTCGGAGGAGCCGTTGGGTGCGCCAGCGCTCACCAAGTAGATGATGTTGAACATATTGAAGGTCCAGATGGAACCCAGCACGATGGCTGGGTAGAGGGCTGGACGCAAGAGGGGCAAGGTGATGTGAAAGAAGACCTTGTGGCGTGGAGCACCGTCTACCGCGGCAGCCTCGTAGACGTCTCCAGGGATGGATTGGAGGGCGCCAAGGGCCACCACCATCATGAAGGGGAAGCCAAGCCAGGTGTTGGTGGTGACGTTGGCGATGAACGCCGTGGAGAAGCTTGAAAACCAGCTCACCTTCTCCAGGCCAACGATCTCTAGCACATGGTTCACCGCCCCATATTGGTAGTGGAACATGCCCTTCCAGATCAGCGCCGTGATGTAGTTGGGCATGGCCCAGGGCAAGATCAGGAGCGCCCGATAGATCCCCTTGAAGCGCAAGAGGGGATCTTTGAGCACCAAAGCGAGGGCGAGACCGATGGTCACGTGCAAGAACACGTTCACTGCTGTCCAGAGCACCGTTACGCCCAGCGTGAAGTAGAAGTTCAACGGGTGTGAGAGCGGTCGGTCACCGCCGCTGAGGATCTCGACGAAGTTCTTCAAGCCAACAAAGTTGTATTCACCGTGTTGATGGTTGAAGAAGCCCAAGGCTAGACCGTAGACGAAGGGCAGCAAGACCAACAGAGCCATGCCGAGGCCAGCTGGAATGAGCAACGTGTAGGCCAGACGATGTTCAGCCATGCTGGCGGCCATGCGGCGTCCGACGCCGAAGAGCGCGAGCAGGCTAATGACCAGGGCGAGGGGGATGCCGATGATGAGGGCCCAGGGCGAGGGGGACGCTGAGAGGGCGTCGAGGGAGCCGCTGGTGCCGAGGGTGCGTTGCAGGCCTGCCAAGGTGTGCGTGAGGTTGGCGGTGTATGCGGCGCTGACACCCGAGGTCCACCACCAAGAGAAGCCCGACATGCCAATGACACCCAGAAGCACCAGGACATGGCGCAAGCGTGGAGCGAAGAGGGCGGCGAGCAGGGCAAAGGCGAAGAGCGCGAGGCCACAGGCAAAAAGCGGCCAAGCCGGCGCAGGTACCGGGGGGGCTTTGGGCGCTGTGATCACGATGGCGGTGGCGTAGTGTTTGCCTTCTCGCATTACTGGCGCCGCGGCGAGAACCGTGAGGTTGCTGTCCTGGGGCGAGCGCAGCTCTAAGAGCGGTTTGCCTGCAGATCGTACGCTGCTGGCTGCGTCGTAGAGCCTCTTGTCGAGGGGGCTTTGCTTGTTGAGCACGGCGCCAACACGCTTGGCGTCGTTGGCCGCCAAGAAGCGGCGCTTGCGTAAGAATCGATACTTTGTCGAGCGGGGTTCGACGACGACGCTGATGTGCTCCAACGCCTTAGCGTTTTGGGTCACGGCTGCGAGGGCCGTCTGAGCCGTGGGAGGCGATGCGTCCTTTGCTACACGCAGGGCGAGGGCCGCCGCGTAAGCGCGAGCCGGAGACTCGATGATCGCCTTCTCGCCACTATTGAGCGCTGAGAGGTAGACCGCTGCGGCGGAGATAGCGACAGCTGAGCCAGCGAAGAGCGCTGTGAGCAGGGCGCCGGTGATGTGCTTCCGCTTCAAGGCTGCACCTTCCCTTTGCGACTGCTCTCGAGGAAGCGTTGCACTTCATGCTGCGCTTCAGCGAGGGCGGGTGCTGCGGGCCCGCCACCCACCACGACCTTCTGCAGGGCCATATCATAGGGCGACCAAACCAAGCGCATCTCGGGGGTTCCTAGCATCACCTTGGCGAATTTCAGCTGAGCATAGAAGGCGGAGAGCAGCGCGTCTGCTTTGACGGTGGGATCGAGCCAGGCAGCCTTGTTGGCCACCGGCTGACGAGCAGCCTTGGCACGCAAGAGCGCCATCTTGTCGCTGGTGAGAAACTTCATGGCCGCAAAACCATCTGCTTTACGTTTGCTCTTGGCAGACATCATGATCCCCTCGGCGCCCATGAAGGGGGCGGCGCGCTTGCCCGTGCTGCTAACGATGGGCAGCGGGATGGCGCCGACTTCGAGGTCTTTCTTCAGCTCACCCACCATCCATGGCCCTGAGATCGCCATGGCGACCTTGCCATGGGCGAAGAGGGTGGTGGTGAGGGTGGAGGTGGACTCGGGAGGAACGATTCCCGTGGGGCCGCTGATCTTTCGCGCGAAGTTCATCGCCGCGACAGCAGCCTTGCTGGAGATGTGCAACTTACCGCGCTCATCGAAGATCATGCCACCAAAGCCGTGGAGCCAGGGAGCATGGAAGTAGAGCTTGGCGTTGTCATAGACCAAGCCATAACGACCCGCCTTGCGGTCGGTCAGCTGCTGACCCACACGCCAAAGGTCGTCGGTGGTGTGTGGGGGTTCGGGCACGAGCTTCTTGTTGTAGAAGAGCAAGGTCGATTTGAAGGCCATGGGCAGGCCATAGAGCGAGTCGCCATAGCAGAGGGCGTCGATGGTCTTCAAAATGAACGTGTCAGCGTGCTTCTCCGTCATCCAGAACTCGATGGGTTCGATGATCTTGGACTCAGCCCAGTCGCCGACCCGGTCATGGGCGAAGATGAAGAGGTCAGGCCCGTGCCCCCGTGGAGTCGCTGCGGTGATCTTGTCGGCGAAGGCGTCGTAGGGCACAGCAAGTAGCTTGATCTTGGGGTGTGCTCCCCGTCCCCCCGTGTTCCAGGCGTCGACGGTCTTCTCCAGCGCGGCGCGCTCTTGGACGCGATAGGCGTGCCACAACACAAGCGGCTTGTCCTCGGCTTGCGCGTTGCCAGGCCATAGGGTGGCACAGACCACCAACGCCAAGGAGCGCAGCGCGGAGGTCATGAGTCGTCTACTGAACATCTTCGGCGCTCCGCTAGAACAAGAGGTTTTGGTGTGATGCGGCGTCGAAGAGGTGCACCGCGCGGTTGGGGATGGACAGCATCACAGCATCGCCAGCGCGGTAGTCACAGTCGCTGTCAACACGGGCGACGAGGGCGCCACAGGTGCTATCAAGGTGGAGGAAGATCTCGGCACCCATGGGTTCACGCACCTCCACTTTGGCGCGTACCATCCCCGGAGTTGGGCTTGGATCGTCGGGGCTGAGCTTGATGTCGGGGGGACGCACGCCGAGCACCACTTCCTTGGCTTCAGGGCTCTCGAGCTTGGATCCGTGGTCTTCGAGTGCGATCTGTAGGCCCTCAGCGGTGAAGCTCACTTCTCCAGCGGTGCTAGAGAGCTGACCGGAAACGAAGTTCATTGCAGGTGTGCCAAGGAAGCCAGCCACGAAGCGGTTGGTGGGGTGTTGGTAGAGTTCCAAGGGGGAGCCCACCTGCTGAATCACGCCTTCATTCATCACGACGATTCGATCAGCGAGAGTCATGGCCTCCACTTGATCATGGGTGACGTAGACCATGGTGGTGCGAAGCCTAGCGTGGAGCCGCGCCAACTCAAGCCGCATCTGGGCCCGTAGCTTGGCGTCGAGGTTGGAGAGGGGCTCATCGAAGAGGAAGACTTTGGGGCGGCGTACGATGGCGCGACCCATAGCCACACGCTGCCTTTGTCCACCGGAGAGCTGCTTGGGACGACGTGAGAGCAACTCCTCGATGCTGAGCATCGAAGCGGCCTCCTCCACACGCTCAGAGATCTCTTTGGCTGGAGCGCGGCGCATGCGCAGCCCGAACTCAAGGTTCTCGCGCACCGTCATGTGGGGGTAGAGCGCATAGCTCTGAAAGACCATGGCGATGTCGCGGTCCTTAGGTGCCGTCTCGTTGACACGCTTGCCATCGATGCGAATTTCACCCCCTGTGATGTCCTCTAGACCGGCGATCATTCGCAAGGTGGTGGACTTGCCGCAGCCCGAAGGACCCACCAGCACCACCAACTCTTGGTCAGGGATTTCGAGATCGATGGACTTGACGACCTCGTTGTCGCCGTAACGTTTGACTACTTTTTCGAGGGTGACGTTTGCCATGGGAGACCTTGAGGAGAGCGGCTCTTTCGAGCTGCGTGAGGAGGCTATTTTCCAGGATAGATCATTTTGATGACGGCTTTTTTGCCCTGGCCTGAGGCGTCGCAGGTGTAGCTGCCCAGCTGCTTGAACTGGATAGACTTTTCGCTGGCGTCGCCCTTTGCCTTGCCAGCGAAGATGTCCAACACATGGGGGTCACAGTTGTAGTCGTTACCGCCACCGAAGCGGTGGGCGCCGTTGTACTCGTTGATTTTGCGCGCCAGGATGGAGTCTTTGTCTGCATAGCCCTCATTGGACTGCAGGAGCACCTGAAAGCCCCAGCTGGCTCTTGGGGTGCCAAGGGCCGACTTGCTGACGAGGGCGACGATCTCGCGGCCGCGCACAAAGACCTTGTCTGGCACGACGACGCCTTTGAGCTTCTTTTTCGCCTTGGTCTTGACCTCCTGCACAATCTTCGATTTTGGCTGGGGGCTGATGAACACTACTTTGTCCCAAGCATGGCCCTTTTCGAACTTGACGTTCATGCCTTTGAGCGCGCCGCGAAAGCCGCCCTTCTTGGTGTTGATATAGACCTGAACCATCTGCAAGGAGAAGCCATTGCCGCCCCAGGATTTGCTATTCCATGGGTCCTCGATTTTGGCGTTGATGCCAACGCTGAATTCGAGGTGCTTGCCCTTATCCGTGATGGTCAGCCGCGTCATGTCGAAGGAGCCACGCTTATAGGCGGAGTTTGTGGGATAGGTGTATTTGCCTGGCCCTTTGTCATCGCCCGTGGGATCCGAAAGCACGATCTTCTTTGGGTTGAAGGCAGCAGTCGCCTGGGCGGCGGCGCAAAAGGTGCCAGTTATCGCGAGCAGGGTGATGACGCGTTTCATTAAGAACCTCCTGGGAAGCAACTTTTATGGCAGCTATCTACTACAAGATCCCTGCCAAAAGTTGTTTTGCGCTCAAGGCATGGAAATGTTGGGTTGTTTTCGGCGATGCCGCCCTGCGTCGTTGCGCATCACAACGGGGCGAGAGCATGGTGTAGGGGGGCGTTTAGAAACACAACACGATGATATTATGGGGAGCACATGGCGTCAGCTCTGAGCCAACTCCCGGTGGAAGGTGGCCAACCCAACCCTCTTTGCTTCCAGCTCCGTTTGGTCGAGGGTCAACGCATGGTCGTAGGCATTGAAGGCAGCGTGGTTGGCATGAAAGGTGCGCCGGTAGACCTCGGGTAGCGAGGTGAGGATCTCGTCCTGGCTAGGCAGCTTGAGGTCGTGCACGCCAAGCTCGTCCGCGATGCGAAGGTCCACCTCAAGGGATCGCGGATCGCTGATACCACAAAGGAAACCTGTGGTGTTCAGTTCCTGGGTTGTGACTTTGGGCAGCGAGGGGCGAAGCCGCCGTGAAGAGGACGAGCCAGTGGGTGCGCGGTGGTTGAGTTCCTCTACCAAGCCCTCCACAGCTCGAAGGGTGATAAGGAATGGTTGGGTGGCATACCAGCTCATTTGGTCCGCATATTTGGCCAAGAGCGGCGCTTGTCGCAGAACAAAGCGACGTGAGTTTGGATCCAGAATACGCAAGCTGCGTCGATAGCGTTCTGCAGGGGATGTCCGGTAGTAATAGGGATTGGAGTGTGCACCTTCGAAGGGGAACTCGGTGCGGTAAATCATGGCGATGGCCATGTTTAGCTGTGATTTTGTCCAGTGAAAACGCGTTTTTAGAAGTGACGTTCCAGTGGGTACACTTGAGAGGAGGGGGCGCTTGCCGACAAAATCACGTGCTAGGCGGCGAATAGTGGTGGGTACCCGAGCAGGCGAGCCCATGACTCGTTCTGGGTCCCAATCGTGGAGCAGGGCCACCTCGCTGACGAAGAGGGTTTGAGGAGCTTCGAGGCCGTCAGCTTTGGCCAACTCGAAGGCCAAGAGCCGCACCAGTCGCGAGTGTTCAGCGCTGTGATAGATTGGTGTGCCCGGATCGGGATGCCCGCGTCGAAACTCCTCATCGCTGAAATAATGGCTCAGCGGAGGTAGGTCCGTTGGTCTCGTCAAGGTGTTGCGCGGGGGCGGCGTGTATGGGGAGAGAGGGTGGTCCATGGGCTAATGAATCGATCCTACCGTTGGTCGGCTCACCGCACAACTATCTCTTGGACTCAGCCGCCAGGTGCTGGATCGTCGCTTTTTGCGGAAGCACTCTGGACTCGCAGGGCCCTCTGCAGTGGTGTCCAATCATCAAAGACAGTGGCTTGTTGTTGATGGGCGATATAGACCAAATAGGCTGCCACTGTATCGTTGGGGAAGCGCTCGAAGAGCCCCCCCGCGGCTTCTCGCAGAGTCTCAGCTGGAATGGAGAAGAGGAAGCTGTCGTCGGTCTCGCCAGCGCGGTGCTTCACCCCAAGCGCGTCGAGGTAATCCATCAGCAAGGGCCGCTCATGGTTGAGGAGCCACTGCTGGAGAAACTCGCTGGCGGCTTCGTCGCTGCCCTTCTCGATCGCCGAGAGGATACGGCTTTGCCACATCTGACGTTTCTTCTTTTGGGTGATGACGCCACTGGGCAGCTTGACCTTGATCCCTCCCTCTTTCAGCACGGCTTTGACCCGTGGAGAGGAGAAGTCTTCCAATATCTGGGCGATACGTTCGCCGCCTAAATAACTCAAGCAAATGTCGGCAGGTTGCATGAAGGCAGCATAGCGGACGAGTGGGGTGGGCGTCACCTTGGATCAGCAGCTATACTCCCGTGCATGTCGCGACGAACGACGAAAGCTGCGCGAAGGCGGTTACTTCCAGGGGGAGGTCAGCTCGATGCGCGTGTGAGCTCTGAGGACCAGGCGCTCTTCGAGCAAGCCCTCCGCGGGGAGCTGAAGGACGAGGCAGAGGGCGGGGAGCACACGGAGGGTGCACATGAAGCACCCTCAACAGAGAGGAAGAAGAAGGCGCGGGAGAAGCGCCCCGATGACCGTTTCGCCACGCCCTTCGCAGGGCTGAAGGATGATTGGGCACGATCGGGCCGCCAGCTGCCAGCAGCCGCCGAGGGAGACGCGGCAGCTGAGCGTGCTGCTGCGGCAGCGCAGGCGTTCGAGAAAGAGGAGAGGTTGAAGCGGGAGGCCGCGACAGCTTCACTCGATGATCGTGTCCTCTTCGAGGGAGCAGCGGCTGGCACGACCCCTTTGTGCAAGGCCCCGGTAGTGGGAGCAGAGCGTCAGTCGTTGCGTGTGCGACCTCCCCGTGATGACGAGGCTGAGGTCATGGCAGAGCTCGCCGACCTCGTGGCTGGACGTTCCGACTTTGACACGACCTTCTCCCATGAGCACATCGAGGGCATCGGGGAGGGGATCGACCGTCGCTTGCTCAAGAAGCTGCGCAAAGGCGTGTTCTCGGTCCGGGCACACCTGGATCTTCATGGCTTCACGCGCCTTGAGGCCAGGCCAAAGGTGGAGGCCTTTTTTGCAGAGAGTCGACGCCGCCACCATCGTTGCGTGCTCATCGTGCACGGGCGAGGGTTGCATTCAAAAGACGGCATCCCGGTGCTCAAAGAGGCGGTGGGGACTTGGTTGATGCGGGGGCGCATCGGCCGCTCGGTGCTTGCTTTTTGCAGTGCGCGACCAACCGATGGCGGCCTCGGTGCGCTCTATGTGTTGCTCCGTCGCTGACGGTGCTTGCCTCAAGCCGAGATCTGGACAATGGTTCAGCCCGCCAGCCTTGCCACTGTGAGAAGAGCCCGTGAGCGTGGACGACAACAACACGATTGAAGAGCATCCGGAGCTCGCGCCGGAGAAGCTTGCGCCAGAGAAGCTTGCGCCGGAGAAGCTTGCACCGCAGAGGGCTGAAGAGCCTGAGGACGAGGCGACGACACTTTGGGCCAAGTCTGATCTCTTTTCTGCGGATGATATCGAGCCCCCGGAAGAAGAGCTCTTTGCCGAGAAGGCGCTGGTGAACCACGGTCACGACGTGCGGCTGCCAGGTCTGGATACAACTCCCGTGGCCCCGCCCGAACCTCCCGTGGTCCCGCCTGAACCCGTGGCCTCCCATGAGTCACCACCAAGAGAACCTCCGAGCGTGCCTGAAACCGTTCGCATGAGCCCCGAGGAGGCGAAAGCCGCGATGCGCTCAGCCCGGGCGGCGGCGAAGGACTATCGTGCTTCAGCCGCCCCAGACGTAGGTCGACCACCCAAGAACGGTGACAACGTTCCTGTTGCGGGGCCTTCCCTTGCAAAGTGTCGTTCAGATGAAATCAGCCCTGAGCGTGCCCAACTTACGTGTACATGTCGTATTTGCAGCCGAAGCGTGCTGACGCCCCGTCAGCGGCGCCTTCGTGGGGCCATCAACAGTGAGAACGGTTTTCGCTGCGATGTCTGCCACAATGTTTTCTGTGCGGCCCACGTGGTGCGTGTGAGTGGGCTTGTCGAGAGCTTGCTCAGGATGGGGCGCTTTCGCTGTGTGCTCTGCGATCAGGGAACGAAGTAACGCGTCGGTTGCGTAACCAGCGGTTATCGACCTGAGCTAGCCGCATAAGAGCCCGAGGCGATGCCATAGCGTGCCTCGAGGCTGAAAAGCACGATGCCGCCGCGGCGGTCGGCTCCCCCTTGCAGTGAGGCGATGATTCGTGACCCGCGATTGAAATAGCGCGTGTAGTGCCCGCCTATGAGCGCCTGGTAGGCGATGCCACCATCCTCGAAGGCGCTGCCTGGCTGATTGTTGATGCCGGCAGTGAATGTCAGGCCGATGGCGCCAAGGGGGTCGAAAGCACGGTTGTAGAGAAACCAATCGTAAGAACTTTCGAGGTTGAGGTTGTAGGTGTCAGGCTCCCCAATGTGGCTCCAAAAAAAGCGTGTGATAGCACTGAACTGGCGCGTCGTACCGATCTGGTCGTGGTAGCTTGCTGTGGAGAAGAGGTAGCCGAGGTTGTCATCATCAGCGTCTTTCACCAACGTGCGTGTGTAGCCATAACCGAGCTTGAAGTGATAGCCCGTCAGGCGATCCATCAGCTGGGGATCGTCGAGGATACGGATCAGGCGATAGGCTGTGGCGGGGTCTACCTCTTCACGTAAGAGTCCAGCTTTGCGCAAAATATCAATAGTATACCCTAGTTGTGCGTAGCTGCCGACGGTGTTGCGGTAGCGGTACCACATCGCTGAGAGCTTGGCAGCCGTCTGCTTGTTGATGGCCACCACCTTTTCTAGGACCCCCGCCCTGCGCAGGGCGCGCTCGATGCGTATAACGCGCAGCTGCGAGCCAATATCCAGCACACGCCCATAGCCAGGCGCGAAGGCCGCGGAGAGAGAGCTGCCCAGAGTTACACGTTTTTCGTCAAAAGAGGTTGGGGGCTTGGCGATCCCAAGGCCCCAAGTCACCCCACCACTGAATTGGCCAAAGAGCAGGGGCAGGTCGTTGGTGAAGGGGTAGAAGCGCACCTCGGAGTTGACCTGGAGTGTGTGCCCGAGGTCCCAGCTGGTGTTGTCATCACCTGTTGGATCATAGAGGTGGAAACCAAGGGTGGTCAGGCCATCGAGGGAATAGCCTGTGCTGAGCCGCTCCACCTGCAGCTTGTAACGGCTCTCTGCGCCGAGGCTCATGCTGGTGCGCTCGCCCCAGCCTGCTCCTTCCCAACGAAGTTGCCCGCTGCTTGCGGCGATGTCGAATTGGCTGGAGCGTGCGATCAAATCCTTGGGCCAGCTGGGGAGCTCAAGCGGAGGGAGCTTGTCAAAGGGCGCTTTGTGCTCTGGGGGCAGATTCTCCACTTTGGGACCATCTATGCTGCCCCGTTTGGGTGATCGACCCTTGCCAGTGTTTCCAGTGGAACTGGGACGTTTGGGCAGCGCTGAGGTCCCCTTCTTGCCGAGCTTGTGCAACGCTCCCGAGACAGCGTCTCGCACGTAGGCGTCGAGGGACGGGTCGTTGAGCAGGCGCTCAATAGGCCCAATGGCGCGCTTGTCGCCGATATTGCCCAGGGCATCGATGGAGATCTCCAGGATCACATCAAAGCGCTCTTTTTTGATAATGCGCAGCAGCTCGGGGACAGCCCGGCGCTCTTTGGCACGACCCAACTCACGGGCTGCTTCACGTCGTTGGGCGCGCCAGGTATTGCGCGACATAGCGCTGGGGCGTCGTTTGAGCAGACGCAGGAGCTGCTCCACAGTGTTCCTTGCTTGCGCAGGTGTGGGCGTGCCGATGACCACTGTGGTCACAGTGGCGAGGAGTAGCCGAAGGATGAGTGGCGTCGCGTTCAGGGGCATGAGTAGTTGAGGATTCCGTGATCGCAGATCGTCGCGGTACAGCGGGTGGTTGTTCCATCTGGGCAGAGGTAACTGTCGATGGTTGATGAATCATCGCCGCCGACGAATTTCGCGGAGAAGGGCTCACCGAGGGCGACACAAGGCGTGCTCATCATGCACTCGATGGCTGGGTTCACATGATCAGGGGTGTAGCGTCGATGGGACTCACAGGGGTCTTGTGGCGGTAGCCGTAGTCGGCCGAGGCACCAGCGATAGTCGAACTCATGATGCAGTGGATCACCAACAATACGCTCGCCAGCGAGGATCCCGCATTGCACCAAACGCTCACAGGCATCCTCGGGCGTGGCGTTCTTGGTGGCAGGCACGCTTGCGCTGGCAGGGCAGTCTAGAACCGAGCCCATGGGGCTCAGGCAGGGGGAAGTGTACCCTGGGACGCTGGCGTCGTCTTCGCCACACGCGCTCACCAACAAGAGCGAGGCGAGGGCCAGGGGATGGAGTCGAATCATGGCAAGACGATAGCTGGGCCAAGAGTCGAAGTCAAAGCCGAGCTAGTTGAAATAAGGGGTGATTCGCCGCTATTAGGGCCTGCTCTAGGCTGATCCCTCGGTGTCCTCGGCTTCTTCCTTGAGGCGGATCTTGGCACCGGACGCGCGAGCCAAAACCTGCGCAATGTCCAGGACGTCCATCTCCTCGTCTTTGTCGAGGTTCTTCAGCCCATCCATGAGCATGCTGTTGCAAAAAGGGCAGGCCGTGCCGATCACCGTCGCGCCGCTCTCCACGGCCTCTCTCGCGCGGTTCACATTCACATAGGGCTCTTCCTCTTCGGCCCAGAGTTTGGCACCGCCCGCACCACAGCAGAAGCTCTTATCGTGGTGGCGTTCGAGCTCTACGGGCGCCGCGCCTGTGGCGTGTTGCAACACTGCTCGCGGCTTATCATATTCTTTGTTCCAGCGGCCGAGATAGCAGGGATCGTGGAAGACCACCTTTTCCTTCTGCTTGTTGTCAGCCTTCAGCTTGCCTTCAGCGAGGAGTTTCTCAAGGAATTGAGAGTGGTGCCACACTTCGTAATTGCCACCAAAGGCTGGGTACTCGTGCTTGAAGCTGTGAACGCAATGGGGGCAGGCGGCGAGGATCTTCTTGACACCATATTCCCCAAACATCTCAATGTTGGCTTCAGCCATCATCTGGAAGAGGAACTCATTGCCAGCTCGGCGGGCTGCGTCACCTGTGCAGCCTTCTTCTTCCCCAAGTACCGCGAAGTCCACACCTGCCTGTTGCAAAAGAGCGATCCAGTCACGGGAGATCTTCTGACCACGGTCGTCGAAGGAGCCCGCGCAGCCAATCCAGAGCAGATACTCTGCGGACTTCTTCTCGGCCATGATTGGGATGTCATAGCGTTTGGCCCAATCCATTCGTGAGTCGGAGCCAAGGCCCCACGGATTCTGGTTGTTCTCCATCCCACGAAACATCCGCACCCATTCGGCGGGTTGCTTCTCTTGCTCGAGCACCAGGTTGGTGCGCATCTGCATGATCTTCAGCGGGTGTTCGATGAAGACGGGGCAGATCTCCTCGCATTGACCACAGGTGGTGCATGCCCAGAGGGTCTCTTCTTTGATGCGTCCCCCAATGAGTGGAGGCATCTTCACCAACTCGGCCATCAACTCCTTGTCGCTGTCGGTGACATCCGGGTGCTCCTCACCTGTGGGATCGCAGGCGTCGATGGCTTTGCGCCCCGCTGGCGAGACCCGCGCCAAGATCTCACCACGCTCGAACATCTCGTATTTGATGTCGTGTACGAGGTGCATTGGCGAGAGCGGCTTGTCTGTGTTGAAGGCAGGGCAGTGGTTGCTGCAGCGCGCGCATTCGGTGCAAGCGTAGCTGTCGAGCAGTGATTTCCAACCAAACTGCTCATAGCGCCCCACGCCCCAATCGTTCTCGTCTTCAAGGTCGAGTTTGGGCATCAGGCCCGATTGTTCCTTGTTGCGCAAGAGGATGTTGGGCATCGCGCCAAGCAAGTGCAGGTGCTTGGAGTAGGGGATGTAGTTGAGGAAGAAGAGCACAATCATCACGTGGATCCAGTAGCTGATCGTCGAGATGATGTGGGCCGTCTCGGTGGAGACGCCATTGAATGCCGTGTAGACAGCACCTGCAATGGGCATATAGCTGGCAGATCCCGGAGGACCCACGGAATCGGGGATGAAGCGTGTTCCGACGCCATCAGCAGCGACAAAGTGGAAGCCGTGGGCGAGAAAGTGGGTGAAGCAGAGGGTGAAGATCATGCCCAGGATGAGGGCTGCGTCCCAATTCATGGGGATCAGGCTCGGTTTGAGCACCACCCTCCGGTAGACCGCGTAGAGGATGACCCCCATGACGGCGAAGTTGGTGATGTCCAGAACAAACTTGAAGGCGGCGTTGAAGGGTTTGCCAAGAAGTTCGAAGGAAAAAGCAGGAATCACACCATTGAGGAGGATCTCCAGCGTGCCCACAGCAATGATGAGGAAGCCCCAGAAAATCAATAGGTGATGGTAGCTGGCTTTCTCACGGGCAACGGAGCGTTGCGCAAAGAAGAACTGGAGCACGTCGCCGATGCGTCCCCCCCAGTCGGTGAAGGCGCGTTGCCCTCTGCGGCCCAACGAGAGCACCTTTATAAAGCGGGAGAGTGTCCAGCCAAAGATGCCAAAGGCAACCGCGAGCAAGAAGATCATCATGCCTTGCGATAGGGTCATGTGTGTACCTCATAGGGCTTGTGTTGGCCCGTTCGTCTCGGTGCGTCAATGTACACCGAGAGCGCAGGGATGGGAAAGTCCAAGGGGTTGATATTCGGCTTTTTCGTCGAAGAAGTCTGCAGGAGTTGGACACCCACCCCCTTTGGGGCCAGGCCCCTGCAATGGAGCGTTCTCCCTTGCGCTGGGGGATGGCTCCGGTGTAGCCAAGAGGCATGAGCAAAAAGAATATTCCTGCGAGTTACGCGGAAGCTGGGGTTGATATCGCAGCGGGAGCGCAGCTCGTCTCGCGTATTGGCAAGTTGGTGCGCGCCACTCAGGGGCCTGAAGTCGTCGCTGGGGTTGGCGGCTTTGCCAGTCTCTACCGCTTACCCGGTGATGAAGGTTCGTTGTTGGTCGCCAGCTGCGATGGCGTTGGTACGAAGCTCAAGCTCGCTTTTCTCACAGGGCGACACGGCACCGTTGGTATCGATTTGGTCGCGATGAACGTCAACGACTTGATCTGCACTGGCGCGCGCCCACTCTTCTTTCTCGACTACTTTGCCACTGGGAAGCTCGAGGTGGCTGTGGCTGAGGAGGTTATCGCTGGCATCGCCAAGGGCTGCCGGCAGGCGCGCTGTGCGTTGGTGGGCGGTGAGACCGCGGAGATGCCAGGCTTCTATCCCGCAGGAGAGTACGACCTGGCGGGCTTCGCTGTGGGCCTCACCGACGAGGGGGCCGTGCTCGATGGCAGCCGCGTGCAATTGGGTGATGTCGTGATTGGCTTACCCGCCAGCGGGCTGCACTCCAACGGCTACTCCTTGGCGCGTCGAGTGTTGATCGACGACGACACCGACCTCATGGCCCCTGTGCCGGAGCTAGGGCGCTCTCTGGGCGACGAGCTGCTGGAGCCCACCCACATTTATGTCGATGATGTGACGCGGCTCAAGGCCGCAGTGGATGTGCGCGCTCTCGTGCATGTCACAGGGGGTGGTTTGATCGAAAACCCACCACGCGTGCTACCAGAGAGCATGGCCTGGAGGTTCAACCCGTCGCGCTGGGAGGTGCCCGCGGTGATGCAGCTCATCGCCGAACGCGGGAGAGTCCCCGTGGACGAGATGCTGCGCACCTTTAATATGGGCCTTGGCATGCTAGCGGTGGTTCCTGCGGCGTCGGCGGACGAGGCTTTGGTCGCGCTCAAGGGAATGGATGCCAAGGCGGTGGGTGAGATCGTGGCGCGGCAAGAGCAAGGCGTCGAGTTCACCGACAAAGAGATGCTCTTGAGCACGAGCAACGCAGGATGACCCGTTTTGGCGTGCTCGTGTCGGGGGGAGGCACAAACCTACAAGCGATCCTCGATGCGCACAGCGATGGCCGGCTCCAGGCGGAGATCGCGGTGGTGATCAGCAATCGCAAGAAGGCCCAAGCACTCGAACGAGCTCGCGCCGCCGGCGTGCCAGCCAAGGTGATCACCCACCACTCCTTTCCTGACCGGCAAGAGTTCGAGCAGGCCTTGATCGAGCGTTTGGCTGAGCACCAGGTCGATTGGGTCGTGCTCGCTGGTTTTATGCGCGTGCTCACCCCCTTGTTCCTTTCCGCGTTTCCGCAGCGGGTGGTGAACATTCACCCTGCGTTGTTGCCAGCCTTTCCTGGGTTGGATGGGCAGGGGCAGGCTTTTGCCCACGGAGTGAAGGTGGCGGGCTGCACTGTGCATTTGGTGGACGAGGGGACCGATACAGGGCCGATTTTGGCGCAGGAAGCAGTGACGGTACGGGACGATGATGACCTGGAGTCCTTGAAGGCTCGTATCCTCGAGGTCGAACACCGTATCTTTACGGAAACGTTGCAAAAGATTGCCTCCTCCGAGCTGGTCTTGGAAGGACGGCGAGCGCGCTTCGTTGGCACGCGTTAGGCGTTAGGCTCGGAAGCCGCGAAATCTTCTATGCTTCCATTGACAAAGCTCAAGGCCCCACATATGTTGCGCCGACTTACACAAAGGGCCTTTAGCCCATCCTGTGAGCAGATCTTGAAGGGAATGAAGGAGCTTGGTTAGTTTCATGGTTGAGGAAGTTAACATGCAAGACGCGGAAAGCTTTGCCGCGCTCTTCGAAAAAACCCTGCCTACCACTGACTTTAAAGAGGGCGAGATCGTCCGCGGACACGTAATCCAGATCGGCAAGGAATACGTGGTCGTTGACATCGGCTTCAAGTCGGAGGGGCAGATCCCCATTAGTGAGTTTCTCAGTACTGACGGCGAGGTCCACGTCAAAGAAGGTGACGACGTGGAAGTTCTCCTCGAGAGCCGAGAGGACGAAGAAGGCGTCATCGTTCTCAGCAAAGAGAAGGCTGACAAACTCAAGGTCTGGGACGAGATCAGCGCCGCGTGCGAACGCGACGAATTGATCGAAGGTACCATCACACAACGCGTGAAGGGTGGTCTTTCAGTGACCATCCGCGGTGGCGTGAAGGCCTTCCTCCCGGGATCCCAGGTGGATCTGCGACCGGTGCGTAATCTCGACTCCTTCATCAGTCAGACGCATCAGTTCAAGGTCATCAAGTTCAACAAGAAGCGCGGCAATATCGTGCTCTCACGTCGAGCGTTGCTCGAGCGTGAGCGCGCCGAGCTCAAAGAGGCTACCTTGGAGAGGCTGGCCGAGGGCAAAATCGTCGAAGGTGTGGTCAAGAACCTCACCGAGTACGGTGCCTTCATCGACCTCGGTGGCATCGACGGATTGTTGCACATCACCGACATGTCCTGGGGACGCGTTAACCACCCCTCGGAGCTCTTCCAGGTGGGCGACAAGCTCAAGGTCAAGGTGCTCAAGTACAACGCCGACACCGAGCGGGTGTCCCTTGGCCTCAAGCAGATCTCCGATGATCCGTGGACAGAGGCTGAAGGTCGTTACGCGGTGGGCAATAACATCACCGGTCGCGTGGTGAGCCTCAAGGACTACGGCGCCTTCGTCGAGCTCGAAGAGGGCATCGAGGGGCTGATTCACGTCTCGGAGATGAGCTGGACTCGTCGCGTGAAGCACCCGTCGAAGGTGGTCTCCATTGGTGACAAGGTCGAGGCTGTTGTGCTCGACGTAGACTCCAAGAACAACCGCATCAGCCTTGGCATGAAGCAACTCGAGCCGAACCCCTACGAGATGCTTCACGAGCGTTATCCGCTCGGATCCATCGTCAATGGCAAGGTGCGAAATATCGCCGACTTCGGTATCTTCGTTGAGATCGAAGAGGGCATCGACGGTCTGGTCCACATTTCGGACCTCTCGTGGACCCAGCGCATCAAGCACCCCTCGGAGATGTTCCAGAAGGGTGATGATGTCGAGGCTGTGGTGCTGAATATCGACATGGAAGGCGAGAAGCCGAAGATCTCCCTCGGCATCAAGCAGATCATCCCCGACCCATGGGATCGCATCCCGCTGGAATACGGCGTTGGTTCAGTGCACGAAGTGTCCGTGCGCAAGGTGGTCGACTTCGGAGCCTTCGTCGAGCTTGAGAAGGGCATTGAGGGCCTGATTCACGTCTCCGAGTTTTCAGAGGAGCGCATTGACGATCCTCGTAACCTTGTGAATCCCGGTGACATCGTTCGTGCTGAGATCATCACCGTGGACGCAGACGATCGCAAGATTGGTCTCTCCATGCGCGGCGCCGTGCGGCGTGATGAGTTGGCCGATGTGCAGGGCTATGCTCCTGGCGGCGAGCGCGCCACCTTGGGCGACGTCTTCAAAGACAAGCTGGCCAACCTGAGCATTGGCGAAGAAGACCAGTAGACTCCATTTTCTGAATCGTCTTATCAGGGCCGCGTCCGTTTTGGGCGTGGCCCTTTTTTTGCCCAAGCCAGAGACGACCATAAGCAAATGGCAAGACCTTCACCCACGCGATTTGCAGGGGCAGGAGTGCGATAAAGAATTCAGCGTGCTCCCATGCTACTGTCGCCAGCTATGAGCAATAAGGGAGCCCTCTGGGGCGTGCTAATTTTCTTCGGGATCCTCCTCTTCTGCTTCGCGGCGGCTCTAACGCTGCTCTCCGCAGGGCAATCTGGCTCTCGTGTGGCTGAGGGGCCACAGATCGGTGTCGTGGAGGTCAAGGGCGTGATCACCGCGTCGCGGCGCACCCTCGAGGCCTTGCGTGCCTTCGCCAAGGACGACGACATCAAGGCCGTGGTAATGCGACTGAACACGCCGGGCGGCTCTGTGGGGCCCTCTCAAGAAGTGTACCGGGAAATAGAGCGGTTGAGGGCCAAAAAGCCCGTGGTGGCTTCCATGGGGTCTGTGGCCGCCTCGGGTGGCTACTATATCGCCGCGGCTTGCACCCAGATCGTCGCCAACGCGGGGTCTTTGACCGGAAGCATTGGTGTTATTTCGCAGACCACGGAGGTCTACGAGCTTCTGGCTCTCGCCAGGATCAAGGCGCACGTCTTCAAGTCGGGGGCGCTGAAGGATACAGGGTCGCCCCTACGCCCCATGACTGAGGTTGATCGCATCGCCCTGCAGAAGATGGTCGATGAGATCCACGGGCAATTCGTTAGTGATATCAGCAAGGGACGGAAGATGTCGCTGGCCAAGGTGAAAGCGGTAGCCGATGGACGGATACTCACAGGTGCCCAGGCGAAGGTGCATGGTCTCGTGGATTCCCTGGGCAATTTCAGCGATGCGTTGGATGTGGCGGTGAAGCTCGCCAAGGCTGAGGGCGATCCTGTGCCTGTCTATCACCGGGCGCGCAAAGGGTTGCTGCGACAGCTGCTCGAAGACAGCGCTGACGTGGCGATGCAGAAGGTGCGACAAGAACTGGAGACGTCTCTACGCATCGAGGCCCGCGACACGCGTCTGCGTTAGAGCAAAACTCGCCCGCGAAGGGCCGCGCCCCCTATAATGTGAAAAAGTTCCCAAACGGTGACGGTCGTCCATGAGCCGCTGGCTGAAGATCTTTGTCTGGAGCGTTCTGGTGCTGCTGCTCGCTGCCGCGGTGGCGGTGGTGGCAGGCTTTGTTGCTGAAAACGGGGGGTGGGCGCTGATCAAGGCCCCTGTTCTTGGCCCAAACCTGGGCGAGCCCATCGCCTGGGTCGACTATGAAGGCCACCTGGGCGCGATGTTGGTGGGCAGCTTCTTCGCTGGCGCGCTGGTGATGGCTTTCCTCGTGGTGTTTCCGGCGGCGCTCAAGCATGGCTTCGACCGGCGTCGTCAACATCGCTTCATTGATGCCCTTGAGGATGAACTCTCCGACCTGCGTAATCTCCCCGCCACTGAGGCGCCCTATGAAGATATCGATGAGCTGCCGCGGGAACGCAGCAGCGCCAAAGACGGTGAGGACGATAGCTGGGCTGGCTACGACGACGAGGCGCTCTTGATGGCGGCGCTGCGGGATGAGCCTGATGGGGAGGGCGAGAGCGAGGGTCGCGCCGGTAAACGCGTCCAACGGGGCCGTCCATGAATTTGCTGCTGGTGGTGGGTGCTGCCCTCTTTCTATTGGCGGTGGGGACGCTGCTGGGGCGCTATTATGCGCCGGATCGTCGCCCCCTCAAGCGCGCCGCTCGAGAAGGTCGCTCCTACGTGCGTGGACTGGTAGAGCTGCTCGAGGGTCACGAAGACGCCGCCATCGAGCAAATAAAAAAAGCCCTCAAGCAGAACACGAAGACCGTTGAGGCCTACTTTGCCCTTGGCGCGCTCTTTCGTAACCGCTGTGAGTACGAGCGCGCGGTTCGTGTGCATCAATCGATCCTCGTGCGCCGTGACGTCGACAAGGGCACAAAGCTGCGCGTGCACTACCAGTTGGCCTTGGACTTCCGCGCTGCCGGGTTCCCGCGTCGCGCCGTGAAGGCCCTGGAATATGTATTGGGGCACGACAAGAAACATGTGCAAGCGCTGACGGACCTCGCCAAGCTCTATGAGCGCGTTGGTGCTTGGGAGCGCGCTGCCGCCAGTCGAATTCGTCTCGGCAAGCTGCAGAAGCGTGACAGTTCGTCCCACGTGGCGCACCTCATGGCCCAGCACGCGTATGAGAGCGCTGAGGCAGGTGACAAGAAGGCAGCTCAGCGCGCCCTTCGACGTGCGATCTCGGCGAACGCTGAGAGCGTTCACGTGCTCCACGTGCTTGGTGAGCTGCGCCGCCGCGAGGGTAAGCTGGCTGGTGCGGTCAACGCATGGCGCAAAGCGTTGCTTGCTGCGCCTGACCTTGCATCGTTCTTCCTCGCGCGGCTCGAGCGAGTGCTCTTCGAGATGGAGAAGCTCGATGACCTCCAGGGCATCCTCGACGAGGCCAGCGCTGCTCATCCAAGCAATGTGTATTTGCGACTCGCTGTGGCGCGTTTTCGTGGCAAGCGTGACCCTCAAGGGGCGCTGGTGGATCTTCGCGATCTCACGGATGAGTATCCGCATCTGTTGCCCGCTCGCCGCGAGGCCGCTCTCCTGGTGTTGGAGCAGGACGAACCCTCCGCCTTACGCGCCGCGCTGGAAGAGCTCTTGGGCGCGCTCTCGAGCGCTGACCACGGCTACCGCTGCGCTCAGTGTGGGCATGCGACCCTCGACCTTTTCTGGCGCTGTTCTTCTTGCGGCGCATGGGATGCGACCCGCATGGCGTGGGGCCGTCGCGCGAGTGAGCGCGTCGCTTCGTAAACAAACCATCTTCTGCTACCGTCCATGCCTCTATAGAGGGAGCCCATGACGCAAGATCCACCCAAGGGGGATTTGACCAGCCCCGATCTGACTGGTTCAGGTCGCTCACGCAGCCGAGAGACCTTTTTTTCATGGCTGCGCCACACAGCTCGGCTGTGGGGATTTCTCGCGTTTATCCTCGTGATCCTCGTCAGCTTTCGACAGGTGATCCTGCCCTTCGTGCTGGCGATCCTCGTCACCTATATGCTGGCTCCAATCCTCAATCGCCTCTGCCGTTTGACGCTCGCAGGTCGGTGCTTGCCGCGCTTCGTTTGGCTCATCGTGATGTATGCGGTGCTCTTGGGTTTGATAGGGCTCTTTGTCGTGCTCTTCGTGCCGCGGGTTACCAACGACTTCAAGCGCATCGCCGGCGAGGCGCCGCATTTGGTGCAGAAGATTAAGAAGAGCTGGTTGCCCAACGTCGAGGCGTGGGTCGAGCGGAATTTCCACGAGAAGGTCGCGACACCTTCGCCCCAAGCGGTGGCGGCCAAACCACGCCTGCGTTTGCGACCCTTGCCTGGGGGAGGCTTCGAGGTGGAGGCCAAGGATCTAGCGCTGCAGATCAAGCCCACCCAAGATGGGCGCTATCTCGTCAGCTTGCCAGATGCCCCAAGCGCGGAAGGTGACCAGGGGGAGGTGTCGCGTTACCTCTCGGCGCTGATGACGGGGTCAGGTGTGGAGGTCAAGGCGCTGCTTACGGCGGGCCAACGTTTCATTGGGGGCCTCCTAAGGGCCATCACCACCTTCATCCTGGTCTTCATGATCAGCGCATTTTTGCTGCTGGACACCGATCGCATCCTGCGCTTTTTCGGCACCCTCGTGCCGCGTAAATACGCGCCAGACTACGACACCCTCTTGCTGTTGATTGATTCAGCGATGGGGGGAGCGATCCGTGGGCAGCTCTTGATCTGTTTCGTCAATGGCACCTTGACCGGCCTCGGCCTGATGCTCATTGGCGTCAAATATGTGGTCTTGCTGGCGTTGCTCGCTGGCGTATTGAGTCTGATCCCAATTTTCGGCTCGATCCTCTCCTCAATCCCCATCGTCATCGTGGCCTTGGTCTCGGGCACTGAAGGCGTGGATCTGCTGCGTGGCGGCATGGTCCTGGCTTGGATCATTGGTATTCATCTTATCGAGGCCAATCTGCTCAACCCGAAGATCATCGGCACCGCGGCAAAGATCCACCCCGTGATCGTGATCTTCGCGGTGGTGGCGGGCGAGCGCACGTATGGCGCTATGGGGGCGCTTCTTGCTGTGCCCATCGTCTCAGCGGTGCAGGCGACGTTCATTTACGTGCGCGCCAAAGTCCGCGGTGAGCTTCATCTGGTGGCTGACAAGAAAGTGCAAGCCGTGCTCGAGGGCGACACGTCCTGTTGATCTAGAGTCTCTCAGCGCCCCAGCACGTCGGTGCGTTTGGGGCCACGGAGCTTCTGGTGTAGGAGCGGAGGCTTGGGCAGTTGATGGCGAAGCGTCATGCCACGGGGATCCACCAACAAGAGATGGGTGAGGTCGGCGGTCCAGGGCACACGCACAGTGGTGCGCGCGCTCACTCCCTTGCCGATCTGCCGCGCGAGGCGGCGATTGTGCATGTTGGGCTCCCCAGCAGCGAGGGTCAGGGGGAATGAGAAGGGCACGACCTCGCGTAGCCGCTTGCCGCTGTAGAGCCTGACCTCGAAGCGCCCGCGAAAGCGGCGCAGGGCCGTGGGCTTGCGCAGTTCTATGCGCTCTTGTTTCAGCACCTCGAGCCCTTTGGGTCCACGAGCGATCTGGAGAACCAGCAGGTGGGCGCTGATGAGCCTCAGCGTGGGTGAGCGCGGGGTCTTGGCGCGCATTTTCAGCGTTGAAGGAGCCGCGCTGACCTGAGAACCCAGGGTCAGCATGGAGGCAAGCATTAAGCCCGTGAGGAGGATCCCTTGTCGCATGAGAACACCCTAGACCTTCGCGGCGTAAGTCGCGAAGCAAAAGAAACGAGAGATGACGGCAGAGAAATGCCAAGGGACCGGTCGGAAACCCGCCCTCACAGATTCTGGGGTGGGTTCTGACCGGTTCATCATTTCCGCCGAGGAGATCTAGATGTTTGTGCCGTGAGTCGCGAACCAGAAGAAACGCATCTGGCATTTCGGCTTACAGAGAGGGCTCAGATTGATTCGTGACCTGCGTCACATGGCGGTCACTGACAGCTACGTCATAGTACGCAGAAAAGCACACTCGCTAAGCACTCGAAATCGTGAAGAAGGGCGGCTTCACCTTTTCTGGTGTGGTCCTTGCTTAGTCCTCTGGTTCGTCATGATTTCGGCGAGTTGAGCATTCCGGCAGGGCGGCTTTGAGCTTGACACATTGCGTCTTTCAGGATAGCTGCCTTGAAGATTTCTAAGTGTATTATCAACTAGGGAGGTTTTTTGAGCATGAGACGTTTTGCTTATGGGTTGGTCGCGATCGCAGCTGCGTTCACTTTTTCTGCTTGTGGTGATGATGACGTCACCTCTGATGGCCCTATCGTGAGAGCCGATGGTGGTGCCACGGGTAACGAACAAGGCATCGTACTCAGAGAGGCTGGGACGGGCAATGAAGCCGGTACCACCACTGACGGCCCCGTCGCGGCTGTTTGCGACCCCACGAAGATCGGTCTGCCCTGTAATCCTAACGCCGCAGAAGGCACCGACACCGGTTGTGGCGAAGAAGCCTCATGTCTGGGCACTGGTGAGACTGAGGGCATTTGCACCTGCGATTGTACCCCTGATGACCCAGCCACCCAGCTGGTCAACGAGGACAGCTGTCCTGACCAGGCCTATAATGTTTGTGGGAGTGTGCCACTGACGAATGGGACGTCCCTCGGGCTCTGCCTGAAGAAATGCGACCCCAAGATCGGTGAGAATACCTGCACGTCACCCATTTCCTGCTGGCCAGCTGCGGGCAGCGCCGTGGGGATCTTCGACAGCGCGGTGTGCCTCTTCTCTGGCTGCAAAGAGGACGCGGATTGTCCCATCGTGGGCTCCGAGGTGTGCAAGACGGACGACAGCGTGAAGTGCACCGATGAGACGGCCACATGCTTGCCCATGGAAGAGGGCGGCCTAGAGGGCCTCTGCGTCCTTCCTGGCAACTGCGACACCATTTCTGGTAACTGCGCGCCCCGTGAGGACAACTTCAACGCTGAAGCCAAAATTGGCGACCCTTGCCTTGATGACACCGAGTGCGGTGCAGCCATGGGCTGTGAGCGTGAGATCGATATGGCCGAGCTTGCCCTCGCCGAAGGCGCGTGCACGGAGCCTACGGATTGCTGCAGCGGTCAATGTACCGCTGGACAATGTGTGCCTGGCGTTTGCAACATCCACTCCCGTAATGGTTACTGCTATCAGACCAATTGTTCGTTCGATTCGCTGACCGAATACGCTTGCCCCGAAGGCTCGACCTGTAACCGCATGTTTGGTGTTGGGTTCTGCCAGAAGACTTGCACGCTTACGGATGCTAGTTCCTGTCGCGGCGTTGAGGGTGACTTGGCCGGTGACTATGAGTGCCGTGCCTACAACAACCTGAACGCGGCAAGCTTCATTTTCTCCGATGGCCCCGTCTGTGATTGGGGTGACAGCATGGATTGCTCTGTCTTTGGCGTACAGGGTTTGAGTTGTGAGTTCTTTGGGAGTGGGGCCAGCAATGATACCCATATGCG
>JAFCZD010000531.1 GCA_019314525.1 Deltaproteobacteria bacterium | reverse complement strand
GACTCTCGATCTATGGCACCCTCTCCGCCAATGTCGTCGGGTCCTTCGTCATTGGGGCTGTAGCGGCCCTTGCCCTTTCTTCCCGCTGGTTCGCTTTACCGACGGTTCAACTCGCGCTCACCACGGGGCTCTTGGGTGGATTCACCACGTTCTCGGCTTTCAGCCTCGACACGCTACGTTTTGCGCAGCGCGGTGACTTCACCCAGGCGGTGATGTACGCCTTTGGGACCTTGCTGCTTTGTATCATGGCGGTCGCCCTGGGATTCTTCGTGATCCGCGCCGCCAGTTGACAAGAGCTGTGGGGCTAGTTGTCCTTGGTGGGTGGCTCTGGGGTAGGCTTTGGCTCTTTTGGCGGGTGAGGCGTCCCACGCTCCTGTCTGAGCTTGCGTTCTAGCGCGTCGAGGAAGTGCAATTCGATGTAAGAGGGTTGGTGTGCGATGCGGAGCTTCACCCGGATCATGTCGCGGCCGGTTGGGTCTTTGGTCTGAAAAAGCTCCAAGGCTGCTGGGCACTTCTTGACCGAACCACTCCCAGGAAAGACGAAGAGCACATAGCCGTTGTCTTTGTCTTTATCGCTGATGGGGTAGCCACGATCGACGCGAATCAGCCGAATCATCGTTGACCACACGGCCTGATAGGAATAGGGCAGCATCTTCTCTGCTTTGGCTGTGGCGGTCAGCGGGAGCAGAGATGAGAGCGAGAGTATGGCGACGGCCAGATATCTCTTCATCGCGCGGGTCCTCCTCACCCCAGCATCGGGTGCGCAGCGGCCCATGTCCACTTTATGGCTCCTCAGCAACCTCGTCATCGGGCGTCGGTGACGATGAGGCCTGCACAACGCGGGAGAAGGTGACATGGCGTGAGAGCAGGGCGAGCAGCCCCGTGATCAGGTACCACCCTGCGTTGGTGGTGTGGGCCGCGAGGATGAAACCCGCACCTGTTCGATCGAGCACGCTACGCGGGAGATAGAGTCCCAGCGCACCTTCGGCGAAGAGCTCGAAGTTACCAATAAAACCAGGGCCTGCTGGGATCATGATCCCAATACCTACCATGCCGATGAGCCCCACCGCTGCTCCAACGCTGATCTGTAAGTCGAAGCCTCGAGCGATAATCCAGAGGGCGAGCGCGTTGAGGAACCAATAGGCTGCGGTGGCGCCAAGGAAGAGCCCCAGGCGCCGGATATTCGGTAAGACGCGAAACCCCTCGACGATACCTTCGGCGATGGACGCTGCTTTGTCGGCGAGGCGCTTGGAGAAGATCGAAAAGAGGCTGTGGCAGAGGGTGACCGCGCGCTCGCGCTGCCAGAGTGTCATGATCAGGACCACAAGGGCGATACAGAAGACCCCTAACGCGGCGAGGCCTGCGCTGAGCACCCAGGCGGGCACGCTCACGCCCCGGCTACGAGCCTCCATGACCGCGGTGAAGGCCGCCAGAGAGAGGAAGACCCCATCAAAGACCCTCTCCACAGCCATCGTACCCAGCCCATGGCTCATACGGATATGTGGCGGGTCGGCGATGAGATAGGGGCGAACGAACTCGCCCATGCGCAAGGGGAGGGCGACGATGGCGAGAAAGCCCACAGAGGAGATGGGCAGGATGCGCCCAAAGGAGACCGGGTGGATCGGCGCGAGCAGCTGGCCCCAGCGCCAAGCGCGGAAAAAGTGCTGCACCATCATACAGAGGACATAGGGCAGCAACATGTTCCAGTTGGCAGCTTTGATCGCCGTCCAGGCGTGACGGAACTCGATCCTGCCGGCGGCGAGGTAGAGAAAAGCCGCGCCAATGAGCAGCGAGATGATGAGTCGGACCAAGATGCGTTTCATGACCTCACTCGGGGATCTCTCCCTGGAGGATCCTTATGGGATTTTCACAGAGCAGCGCTTCAATCTCGGTGGGGTGCAACTGTCGCTCGAGCCAGTGGAGCCCCTTACGGCCATAGTGCAGATCGGGGTCACCATGGGCATCACTCGCCACAGCGTGGACCTGTCTTTTTTTGACGAGCTGTCGTGCCAAACGTTTTTGTCCGAACCCTCCAAGTCCACCCAGAGACGAGAGGTTGACGAGCAACGCCGCCTTACCCTCTAGCGCTTCCAACGCAGCCTCCTTCTTGACGAGGGAGGGGTAGCGTTCCACATGGGCGATCACTGGAAGCAGGCCTGCCACGCGAAAGCGGAAGAGCTGCTCAGGCAGGGCAGGGGGGAGGAGGTGGGGTGTAAACTCGATCAGGAAGGCCTTGTCACCCTCATAGCAGGGAAAGGCGCATGATGGGTGGCGTTCCAGGAAGAGGTCATCCCACATATTTTCACCGCCAGCCTGGCGGATTTCCAGCTCGAGCCCGTTCTTTGCGAGAGCTTGGCGTAACTCTTCGCTCGCTTGCTGTCTTTGTTCAACGGTGGGCGCCCAGGCTCGGGCCTTCTGGTGAGGGGTGGGGTGGAAGATGCCAAATCCCAAAGCATGCAGCCCCTGCACGAGTTCAAGGGATGTTGCCAAATCTGTTGGGCCATCATCGAGGCCGGGTAGGATATGGCTGTGAATGTCGACAAAAAGTGGCATTATTGCTGCTTGGAGATTGATTGATGGGTGGCATATTATTGTCCCCAACGAGAGACGCAAGACAAGAGTCTAATAGATAACGACTGCTCGTTGAACAGGTCCCACGGACCATGCTATACCTCTTAGCTGGGGGTAGCGGTGGCCCATGGGGCGCCGGGCCCACAGGAGAATGGCGCCGTCTGACGAGGGAGAGCCCTCATGGCGTCAAACCGCGAGGAGAGGGATAGCTTTTGATGTCCGAGCAAAACCCGAATTCTGTGCTTTTTTCACTCGACGAACTCCGTCGAATCGAGGAAGAGCGAGTTGCCTCTGAGGAAGACGCGGCCCAACGGGCTGCCGAGGCTCAAGAGCAGGCACGTGTTGACGCCGAGAAGCTCGCATCCGACCAAGTCGAGGCTGCTCGTGTGGCAGAGGTGCAGAGGGTCCAGGGTGAGAAGGACGCTCGAGAACATTCCGACCGCGAGGAGCGGATTCGCATCGCTGAAGCAGAGCGTCGCGCTCGTGTTGACGCTGAGGTGGTGCTGCAGAAAGAGCGCATCGTCGCTGAAGCGGCCGCCGACGCGCAGGTCAAAGCACACAAGCTGCGCAACACCATCCTCGGGATTACGGCCGCAGCGGTGGTGGCCCTTGGTGGGCTGGGCTATTTCCTCTATATAAAGAGTGAGGAGACAGCTACGAAGGAGGCAGAGCTCGCTGCACAGAAGGCTTCCATCGTTAAGATGCAGAAAGACCATGCAGAGGAGCAACGCAAGTTCCAGGCTGAGCAAGATGCTTTGGAGAAAGAAAAGGCGAAGCTCACCAACTCCTTGGCCACCGCCAAGACTGACGCTCAGCGCGCTCTCTTGCGCAAACAGTTGGCAGCGCGCTACACGCGTGAGGCCGCGTTGGGCGTGGCTCGGCGCAAGGCATCTGCCCGCGCCAAGCGCCGGGCGAAGCATATTCGACTGCGCAAGGGTGACGATCCCCTTGGTGGTCTGAAGCTCTAGCTCTGTCGAACCCGCCCTCTGTCGAACCCGCCATCTCTTTGAGGTCGTCATTCCCGTGAAAACGGGAATCCTCTCTTTGAGTACGCCTCCTCTCTTTGAGGTCGTCATTCCCGTGAAAACGGGAATCCAGTGGACCAAAAAGATTCCCGCGTGCGCGGGAATGACAGAACAGTTTCGCGACAATCTCGAAAACGGGAATCCTCTCTGTCGAACGCCTCCTCTCTTTGAGGTCGTCATTCCCGTGAAAACGGGAATCCTCTCTGTCGAGTACGCCTCCTCTCTTATCTTCACGCTGGCCTTTGGGGTCGAAGCGAAGGCGTAAAAGCCACGGGCTCTTCCGCGGGAGATTCAATCATGTTCATGTGCCGCAGAGAATACGACCACTGTGGTCGTATTCTCATGGGCATGACGGATGTCGCACCGCAAACCAAGGATGTCGCGAAACTGCCCCGTCATTTCCCACGAAAGTGGGAATCTCGTCCTTAGGTGGGCTGTCGTGCGGAAGCTAAGACTGTGCTGAAGCTAGGGCAGGACGCGGAAGCGACGGGATCCGCGGTAGCGGCGTCCTTTGAACTCTACCTCGAAGAATCCGCTGCGTGCGTCAGCTGGGATGGTGACGACGATGCGGCGCCCACGGTTGAAGCTGCGTTTGGGCAGAGGTCGG
>JAFCZD010000530.1 GCA_019314525.1 Deltaproteobacteria bacterium | reverse complement strand
TTCGCGTTGATGCGCATGGGCCCGCGCGAGATCGTCCACTGAGAGCATCTGCTCTTCGACCAGCCAGTCGGCGAGGTGTTGCTGCTGAGCCAAGCATCCTCCGTCGCTGTTACGGAAAGTTCGTTAGGTTTCCATCAGTTTAAACCGAGGCGCGCAAGTATGGCTACCTTAATGGCTCATCTTGCCAGTTCACGGGCTCAACGGTAGCGGAAGACCTTGAAGGAGGGGCGTTGGGAGATCTCAAAGAGAAAACCAAACCGAAAACTGATGGTCTTGCTCTTATCATCCACCAAAGCCTTGGGCGGATTCGGAAAGGGTTGGGCCAACCGAAAGGCTTTGACTGCTTCGTCATCCAGAAACCCCACCCCAGAAGCGCGTTCAAGGTGCACAGCCTTGAGCTCACCTTTTTCGTTCAGCCGCACCCGAAGGACGGTGAGGCGGTCCTTGAAGCCAAAGATATTTCCTGAGGGGTCACGGCGCCGATAGGCGGTGTTGGGGTGCCAGTTTTGCGCCACCTGCCGCTTGACGCGGTTAAAAAAGCTGGCAAAACGCCAGCGTTTGGAGTTGAGCAGCGTCTGCTCCCCCTCTTCCACGTCTCCAAGGGCATCTTTGACGCGTGTTCCCACCGCCTTGGCCAGCTCCTGTTGTGAAAGCTTCAGATCTTTGAGGGAGACCTTCTTCTGCGGCTGAACCTGCTTCTGCCCCTCAGGGCCCTTGACCACCTGCTGGGCTGGCTGCTTCTTGGTCTCTTCCTTCTTGGGTTGCTCCTTGCCATCGGCCGCGTCTGGCAAATCTGAGCGAGGAAGGTCTGGGTCCTGGGTCGTTTTGACGGCGCGCCGCATGGCCAGCTTCATCAGCTTGCGCTCCACCTTACGCCGCTCGCGTGGTGTGGCGCGCTGCTTCACGGGCATGGGCTGGCGCGAAATCAACCTGCCCGCGCGATAAGCCGCCTTGGACTGGGTCTCCTTGCGGGTCTTGCTGTCGTACTCCGAGACAAATCGTGCCTTGTCTGGACGCCGCTCGTTTTCAGGCTTGGGCAGCTCCACCACCTGCCCCTTAGCGTCCAGCTCCTTCTTCTTCTCCTCGTCGTCTTGCTTCTTCAAATCCTTTGCGACATCTGAGATGGGATCCACCGGAACCACAGTGATCTCAATGGGCCCCATATCACTCGCAGCAACACTGCAAGCGTCGGGATCCGCTGCAAGCACAACGATCACCAGGAGGGCAAGGTTGAGGTGAGCCATCGCCGAGAATCCGACGAAGCTTAAGACGCTCCCCTTGCTTTGCTTGCCTCTTCTGCCCATAGGTCTATGAGTCTATTGTAGCTGAGACTTCCCTCTCTGCTATACGAAGGAATCACTCACTTCGCTACATGCCTGAATTCAAACAGAAAAGTCGGCGGGTGACCCTAACGCACCAGGGGGTTGGAAAATTCGAAAGGCGCAAGGATCCTCAACTCCCGCGCGGCCAGGTGTGCGGGTATGGGGTCAAAGGGCGCTGCAGCGCGCACCGCGTCAAGTGCGTTGCGGTCAAACGCGCCATGCCCTGAGGACCGACGAACGCTCAGAGCGCGCAGCGATCCATCGGATGCAACAACAAACTCGAGCAGCACCTCCCCTTGCTCAAGCCTCAACTCGAGCTTTTTGGGAAAGCGCCAGCGTGGCTGAATCTTTGCGTAGACCTTGCGAAAGTAGGCCACATAGCGAAGATCGCGTGTATGGAGCCATAGGGGCGCACCACGCTGCTTCCCCGTCGGGCTCCCCTTGCGGCCCACTGCCCCTCCCCTTCGCTTACCCTCGCCAACACCCTGGCCGCTGGGTCGTGCCATATCCACGCGCTGGGGTAGCCGCGTCGTCGAGGCTGGAGCTTGGCGATCTTGCTCCCCCGTCTCCCCGCGCTCACGACGAGTCGTCAAGCGGCCATCACGCAGGCTGGCCTGTTTTCGAGCGGGTGCCGCTTCGCCCTCGAGGGGGGCCCGAGAGAGACGCTCACCTCCGGCTTTGCCCTGGCTCCTCGGCTTCTGGACCGCCATCAAACGCCCACGAGGAGATCGCTCTGCGATGCTTGCGCCACCTGCGCTAGGACGACTAGGGTTCGGGGCCCGCGAGCGGGCCGCGCCGGCCTGGGCACGCCCCGTGGCCACTCGCGCCCTTCCTCGCCCTTGCACACTCTCCCGATCCAAGCCCGCCAGCGCCTCACGATGACGGTTGTCAAAAGACGCAGACTTCCGCCGATCAGCGCGCTTGAGCGGCGTGTCTCGGTGGCGATGGTTGTAGGGACGAAATCGCAACTCGTCGAGGTCACTTCCGCTGACAGACTGCCGCCGCAGACGTGCAGCCGCCCGGCTCACACGTCCAGCCGCGTTTCTTCGTTTTTGTAAGGCCTGCAATGTGGGGGCGGGACAGTTGATGCGACGTGCCCCCAACCGTGGCTCTTGCACAGGAGGCGTGGTCCAACGCGCCTGCTTTTTTACCGGCAAGGCTGGATAGACATCCACCACATCCTGCCCCCTTGGCACACGGGGGTGCTGCCCATAGAACTGCCCAGCCACAAAGAGTCCACCATGCGCCCCAAAAGAGAGCACCAAAGCAAGGGTGAATCCTCGTCGCCGATGTTGCGTCATCTGCCTTATGAAAAGTGAGCGCCCTCAATGGACAGCCCTCTCTCCTATGATAGGTTCCCAGCAGTGAAAGTTCCACGCGAGTTCCCCATGCACGCGATCCTCTTTGCCGGCACTATCTTCGTCAGCGCGATCTTCGTCAGCGCCTCGGCCAGCACCGCAGCCACACGACCCATGGTGAAAGTCGGCGAAAAAGCTCCCCTATTTTCCTTGGAGAATATCCCTGGCCAGACCATCCACCTTGCCAAACTGCGAGGCCAAAAAGTGCTGCTGGTGGTGGGAATGTCGAAGAAATCTGCTCCCCATTGCCGGGATTGGATGAAAGCCCTCCTGGCGCGTTATGCACAGAATGCACAGAATCCACACCTGCTCCAGGTCGTGGTCACGGACAACAGCTGGTACATCCCCAAGTGGCTGGTTCGAAAAAAGCTGAAAGAGTTCGCCGGAAAAAAGCACCACTCCAAGATGCTGATCGAGTGGGGGCTCGGGTTTGCCCAGCGCTACGGCATCAAGAAGGATGACACGCCCACGGTGATCTCCATCGATGAAGCAGGCATCATTCGTTGGCGCCATCATGGGCGATTCACGAAGACCGCCCTCGAGAAGCTCACGGAAACGTTGAAGAAGTTACAGAAGCGAGAGAAGGGCGAGGTGTTAGAGGAGAAGGGCGAGGTGTTAGAGGAGAAGGGCGAGGCGTTAGAGAAGAAGGGTGTCAGCCCACCTTGAGCATGGGGTCAAGCAGGCCCTTTTCTTCCAACGCCTTCAGCTCGTCGTAGCCACCAATGCACTGCCCATGAATGAAGATCTGGGGCACGGTGGCTGCCAACGAGCGCTCGATCATCTCCACCCGGCGCGCAGGTTCTTTGCCAAGGTTGATCTCGTGGTACTGCACGCCCTTGGCGTCGAGCAAACGCCGCGCCGCGCGACAATACCAACAGAAGGTCTTGGCATAGATTTCAACGACATGAGATCCAGGACTGTCGGCAACGTCTTTAGCAGTGAGTGACATATGAGCCGCTTTCAGAAGGACTCGCTGTTTTTACCACTGCGCTGATTTCTACGCTTTGTTTTTCTGCAGAAACCACGGTTAAGCTCTGAGCAAGAGGAGGCCTGATGAGCCCAACGAGCCCAAAGAAGAGGCCCTATGGATTGTGGCCCTCACCCATCACCCCAGAGACCTTGGCCTCGGCGCTGAAGCTTGACGAGCTCGCCTTCAATCGAGGTGGATCGACCTTGGTCTGGCTGGAAAAGCGCGGCGGCAAGGGTGTCCTTGCCAGCTGGAGCCCAGGTGAGCGCTGCCCCCGCGACCTCACCGAATCCCACGATGTAGCGGCGCGCGTGGGCTATGGCGGAGGCGCATTCTGCCTTGGACATAACGACGCCTTCTACATCGAGCGTGAAGAAGGACGCATCTACCGCCAACCCTTCAGCGGTGGAGGCAGTCTGCTGGCGGACGCTGGAAGCGCCCCTGGGCCTCGCGCTCACGCCCGCCTTTGGCTACGCGGCCTCCCCTGCCCTCTCACCTGATGAGCAGCAGCTGCTTTATGTGCACCACTATGAGGGCCAAGATAGCCTCGCCCTCTGTCAGACCAAGGGCTCGCGCTGGCCCACCCGCCTCGCATCCGGCGCGGATTTCTACATGCAACCCACCTGGCATCCAAACGGCGAGAAGGTGGCATGGGTCGAGTGGGACCACCCACAGATGCCGTGGGACGGCACACGCCTGATGCTCGCCAGCCTCACGTTGGAAGAGGGCGTCTGCGTCAACAAGGACACGCAGCTCATCGTCGGCGACACAGAGACAGCGATCTTTCAACCGCTCTTTTCTCCGGAT
>JAFCZD010000121.1 GCA_019314525.1 Deltaproteobacteria bacterium | reverse complement strand
CCTATTGAGCGCAGGGTTCTGCAGGTGACACGCGAGCTCTGTTGGGCTCGTGCTATTTTCGAAGAGGGCACCGACCTCGGTTCGCCAAACCGACCGCCCATCCCCCAAACCTCTTCGAGCGCGAGTTTCGGTCTTGTTGGTCCCGAGGACCCGCGCGCCACCCCCCACGCCCATGCGTGGGTCCACTACCAAACTTCGACTCAATCCACTTCGACTTAATCCACTTGGCTCAACTCAGCTCAAGTGAAACGGAGGCAACGAAGCTGCACGCATCAGCTCGTCACCCACGATGTCCTCGATGCGCTCCTCATCGACTGGATTAAGTCCGTCGAAGGAGATGCCCAATGAACGCCCTCGTCCATGGTGGACCACCTTACCCACTGCACGGATCGCAACCTTGCGCCCCCGGCCAAGCATCAGCAGCAGCTCGACCTCTGCGCCAAGGGGCAGCATATTTCCCTCCATCACCCTGATGCCACCCAAAGACATGTCCAGCAGCTCATAGTGGCCACCGACACAACCCGCACAACACACCGCCTCAGCCCCAGGGAGTGCGATACGATACGCCCGCCGCTTGTCCCAACGCCGCCCTGATGGATCCTTCTGATCCATATCGAACCACACTGACATCTGACAACCTCCTCCTGGCATGACGCAACCCGCGAGGTATATGCGCCACGAAAACTGTCGACACACGACCCCTAGGAGCCCCTGCCGCCATCTCTGCATTCAATAATCGGTAATTAAAGTTATGATAAAGTTGCACCTCCTGCGCAACCCGCACACGTGTGCCATCCTTCGCTTGGAGAACCCCTTATGCTATAGGCAGCGGTATAGAGGAGGTCTCAATGTCTACCGAAGATCGCTTGATGCTGAAGCTTTGCGTTGGACTGCTTCCCTTGGCGCTCATGGGTTGCCCAGCCACCCATGGCGGCTCAATGAGCAACACAAATGGGCAGAAAATTCGAAACGACGGCTCGTCGCAGATTATTAACCGGCCGGTCGGTCGCCCAGGTTGGATTCCCACCCCCAATCGCAAGCATCCGAGCTTCGTTTTTGTGACAGGTGTCTGTCACGAGCAGCCGAACATCGCCGTGGCACGGCGCTGCGCTATCAACGACGCCAAGCGTCAGATCGGCGCGCAACTTGGGGCTGCAGGAGCGAGGGTCATCGTGATCAAGGGTGGGTTCATCAAAGATGAGCACGCAGAGCGGCGTCTTTCGGCGGGGCGGCCTGTGCATGATGGCTGGGTGTTGGTGGCCTATCCACGGCATGAGGTGCGCAAAGAAGAGGCTCGCATCGCCAACCGTGTGCTTCTCGGCGTCACGTGCAACACGGACACCATGGGCAGTTGTGGCGAGCGCGTCCCGCAGAATATCGAGCAGGGCATGACCCGCGCGGGCATGCAGCCTGCCCCCCAACGCATGGAGAGCGCTCACGCCGCGGACCCCACCCTCGCCATGATGCAGGCGTCCAAGTTACGCGCGGCGAAAGTGCTCCTCGCGGTGGTCAATGGCAAGTTCCTCGCCTCGGAAGATGGCGAGTTCTATGCTCAATCAGCGTGCAACTATCGAGTCATCGACGCCATCAGCGGGAAGGTGCTCAAGAGCCGACGCTTTGGTCCTTTCAAGAGCGGGCATATCACGCGCAAAAACGCCGTGGCCAAGGCCATCGATACTTGCATTGTCAAGCTCGAAGCCAGCATCTCCGGTGGCTCTTGAGCTTAGGCTTCAACCCCTGAGGCACCCTTGGCGCGCAAGCGCAGCGTGAAGGGCCAGCTGAGACGCTGCCCGTTGGCCAGCAGGGCCTCAAGGATGCCTCCCTTGTCAGTCACGTTCCGTAATTCGATCCAGATCGCTGGGGCGGGGAGGTGCACACCTCCCAAGCGCGTCTGTTGTTCGCGATGCCAGAGGGTGATGGATTTGCTGTGCCCAATAGCAAACATCTTCTCTGCGCTGCAGGCGCTGGTGGGCTCTTTGACTCCCTTCCGCCGTGCATCGAACTCCACGCCAGTGCTGATATTATAGCGCGCGATGAAGCCATCCTCTCGCGCGAGGAGCAGCTCGTTGTCGCCAGCAAAGTGCAAATCGGCGAGGGCACCTGAGAGGTTGTAGTGCTTGATGGTTGCGCCCGTGAGGGAGGAGACGCTCAAGGTCCCCGTACGGCAAGCGCGGGCCAGGGTCTCTCCGCGGCGCGCTAGGTGCGTCGCTGGGTACGCACAATAGGGGTTCCCCTTCTTGTTCTCACCATAGGTGCCATAAGGGCAGCGCTCGTTTTCAGGGAGCCCTTTACGAAAGACGTCCACATAGCGCGCACCACAGCTCAGCGCAGAGATGGCTTTGGCTTCGCCCCGCACGAGTTTCCAGCGCAACACATGCCCCTGGTCGGTGCCAAAAAACGCGCTCTCCCCATCAGGGGAAAAGCGCACTGTGGTGATCCGATGGGGCCCACGCAGGTGCCGTCCCAGCAACCGGCCACGATGCCGCCCGAGGTGCCACCAGGCGATGGTGCGTCCTCCGGCAGAGAGCAAGCGCTTGCCATCATCTGAGACATCGAGCGCCTTGACGCCACCCTCGTGGCGCAGCAATACCGCGGGGCGGCTCGAGGGCAGGCTCACTGGGCTCGCTGTGGGCTGTGACGTGGGGCGACTCTCGGGCGTATTCGGGTTGAGCAGCCAGAGCAGCTTTCCCTTGTTGTCAACCAGCGCGACTCCACCGGCCGCCGTGCCCAAGGCGAGGGAAGCGCCCACACGCTTCGCCGTGGTGACATGCAGTGCCTGCTTCCAGCGCAGAAGGGGGCGCTGAAAAGATGCGCCCTTCTCTGGCGTGCTTGGCTGCTTGCAGCCACTTGCGCAGAGGGATGCGAGCAGCAAGCTAGCGAGGGAGGCCCTGGTGAAGATGAAAGATGAAGATGGGGTCACAGAGCGGGAGCATAGCGGCCACAGCGCGTAACGTCAGGCCCAAATCAACAAGCCAATGGCCACAGCCACCAAGGACAAGGTGATGGCCAAGCCGAGGAGGGTCAGCCTGCGCCGCCATGTGGCCCTCGTGCCTCGCACCGCGTAGCGCTCCCTTTCGCTGTCATGTTGCAAAATAAGCCGCAGCACCGCTTGGCGGCTGAGGAGCCGCACGTCGGCCGAGAGGGGCGTTTGAGGGCGAATTTGTCTTACCTGCCGAGCGGCCCGCGTCAGCTCTGCCTGTTGGTGTGCACAAACCGGGCAGTGACGAATGTGTCGCTCAACAACGGATCGTTGATCGTCGTGCAGCTCCTCCACGAAGCATAGAACTTCGTCGGAGAGACACCCTCCCTCGTCGATGAGCGTCAACTCTTGGCTGCGCACGATCTGCATTAGCTTGGTGCTCCATCCCGTGAAAGAATCGCGACGGCCAGCAGCCCCTTCACCGAGAGGCGCCGCACCTCCTGCACAGGCAGACCAACAATGGAGGCGATCTCACTCATACGCAGGCCGTGCCAGAGAGCCAACTGCAACACCTCGCGCATATTGGGCGCGAGCTGCGCGAAGGCCCGAGCGACCTTCGTCCGCGGCTCCTCGAGAGGTGCTGAGACAGGCAAATAGGACGCATCTGCGTTACCCGCGACGCCCACCTTGTGGTGGTGATGAAGCACCACCTCACGCGCGATCTGGTAGAGCCAGGCCCGTGGGTATTTGCTGTCGATCTGTGCCAGCTCTTCCGTCGCCACCACCAAGACCTGATTATAGACAGCCAAGGCGTCGTTGATGCTCACCAACCGCGCACAGTAGGCGAAGATCCCGTCTTGGCAGTCTTGCAAGAGCAGCTCAAGGGCACGGTGGTGGTGGCCACTGCGCAAGGCAACGGCGATCTTGGTGCTGCCCGCATGAGCGCGAGTGGTACTTGGTGACGACACAAATCCTCAATGACTTGGATAGCTCCCTTAATGATACCGGCCGTCCTGAGGGCTTGCTAGGGTGAAATGACGACAGTTTGCGCGTCACCAGGGCTGCGAAGGCTTTGCAGGGCTTTGCCGGTCGCTGGCAGTCCCAGTGCAGCATGTGCTAACTTCCCCTCCATCTCAAACCAAAGGAGGGGAACACGCATGCCCCGCCTCGCGCGATTTATTTGTATCGTCACAGTGTTATCAGCCATCGCTGTCACACCCTCCTTGGCCGAAGCTAAGAAGCGGGTGGTGGTCTTGCCCTTCTCTGGGGGAGGCGGCAGCAGCGCCCGGGCAGGGTTTGTTTCTGCGATCAAGCGGCGTTTTCAGGTGATCTCTGCCAGCCGCAGCCAGCGTCGTGGAGGCATCCGAAAGATGTGTCGGCGGCTGCGCTGCAGCGCGGTGGTACGTGGCAGGGTCAAGGGACGTCGGCGCAAGCGCCTTGTTGTCACGATTTACGATGCCAGCGGCCGTTCCGTGGGCCGACGAGCGTCCTCCGTCCGAGGCCGACGACGGCTTCGCCGTGCTGGCGCCGCCATTGGGCGCAAGAGCATGGGGCTGCTGGGGCGCCGAAAGACGGTACGTCGTGCACGCCCCGCGCCCGCCCCTGCACCCAGACCTGCTCCAGTAGCACAGCCTGCCAAGCCCGCCGCCGATGAGCCGTTGATGGCGAGCGGAGAGCCACGAGCGGCCAAGAAGCGACGACGGCGACGAGATCGGGACGACGAGGACGACGAAGATCTCGAGGACGATGACAACGACAGCGACAACGACAACGACAGCGACAGCGATGACGTAGCCGCAGGGCGAGGGAAGAGCGGGCAAAGTTTGGTCGACGTCTTTGCTGCCTTTGGCATGGCGTCACGCACCTATGAGCTCGTAGATCCTCAAGGCACTGAAGTGGGGAAATACGGAGGTGCCTACTACCCAGAATTCTTGGTGGGCGTTGAGTTCTATCCCATGACTCTCATGACAGGCGGATGGCTCTCGGCCTTTGGGCTGGGTGTCACCTACTCGCGACACATCAGCATCTCCACTGAAGTCAAAGGCAGCGGCGCTGCCGTCGACACCAGCACCCAAGAAATCCAAGCCAATTTGCGCTATCGGTGGCTGATCAAGGACAAGCTGCGAGGACCTCAAGTGTTTGGCTATGTGGGGTGGGGCTACCGTGCCTTTGACCTGGCAGAGAACACCATCCTCGCGAGTTTTGGCTACCATTCGATCAACCTGGGCGTTGGTGGACGGATGCCCCTCGGCACCCCCTATGTGGGAGTCTCCCTGGAGGCCTCCATTCGCCCAGTGCTCAAAGTGGGCATGGAAGCTGTGAACTCCTATGGCGAAAAGGGCGGCGCCTTTGCGTGGTCAGTCAAACCCGGCATCTACGGATATGTCTGGAAATTGCGCTATTTCGCTGAATTCGAGTTCGTGAGCTACACGATGGATTTCAAGGGACTTGCTCCAAGCAGTGATCCAGGGCCCCTTGATCTCGAGGTGGCCTCCGATGGCAGCGATACCTTCCTCCGTACCTGGATCGGCATCGGCTACTCATACTAAGTCAGCTGGTAGCGACTCTGCTCCCCCGCGCGCACCTCAATAGCCGTAGTCGTCGTCACCCTTGGCTGCCGTCGTGGTGGAGGGGGCAGACGACGAGCTCTCGTCCTTGGGGGAGACAACTGTGGGGGGTGGAGAAAAATAGCTCATGGCCGCCACGCCTGCCGCTGCCGCCGCAGGAAGCGCTAGCATTGAGAGTTGCAGCGCCACGGCCAGCACACGGCGCATGGGAGGAAAGAGGGGTGCTGCCAGAGCCAAGAGCGTGGGTCCACCCACGAGCAGCCCGACGCTCACCACAGAGAGGTGGTCAGTATAGAAGTGACCAATGCTCCATTGGCCCACCATCACCAGCGCGATAGCTGGCACCGCGGGGCGCAACAGACCCTCTCGGGGAAAAAAGAGCCCCACGACGAAGATCGCCCCAAGGGTCGCCGCGAGAGGTCCCGAGAGAGCACCGGTGGTCGCGTTACCAGCGAAGAGCACGGTGGCACCCCCACTCAGCGTCAGCAACACCAGGAGAGCTGGGAGTAGTCGACCTGCGTCATAGGCGGCGAGCCGGTGCAGAGCGCTCCAAACGGCCAAGAAGATGAGAGAGAGCACGGGCCACGCCACGGGTGAGATGGTGTTGCTCGGCCCCCCCAGCCCGAGAAACGCTGTGGGAAGAAGCGGTCGCAGTAGCAGCCAGCTAGCAGCCAGAGACCCGACAACGCGCAGCGTCCAGCGCAACGCGCCATGGTCGAAGAAGCTCTCCAGGGCTCCAAAGAACGCCCCCATGAGAGCCAGAACAAGCAGCCCGTGGGTGACATCACCGTCGAAGCCCTGCCACCCGACGATGCCCAGCTGCCCTGCCATATAGCCCCCCGTCACCCCCGCCGCGACAAGCCACCGCGTGGTTGAGCGCTCAGAGAATCGCGAGGCGAAGGCCCCGAGGAGCGCGATCGTTCCTGGAAGCAGAGCGGCCCAAAAGATGATCTTCACGGGTGTCATGGCATCACCTACTTGCGTGTGGCTTCCACAGCGATGGTCAACGTGATCTCATCACCCACCATGGGGATCATCTTCGACATGCCGTAATCGCTGCGCTTCACAGAAAAGGAGCCCTCGAAGCCGACCATCGGTGTGCCTTGGGGAGTCTTTGCGCTCCCTATGTGCTTCATGCGCATGGTCACGCCCCGTGTCTTGCCGTGCAGGGTGAGATCTCCTTTGACAACATAGATATTTCCGCGGTGCCGCACCGTCTTGCTCTTGAAAGAGAGGGTCGGGAACTGCTTGGTATTGAGGAAATCAGGCGATCTCAGATGCTTGTCACGATCACGATCTGCGGTGTAGATGCTGTTGGGGTCCACCTGGATATTCACCGAGCTTCTGTCGCCATCCACCACGATGGTCCCTGAGACCTTGCGGAAGCGGCCATAGGTGAAGCTGGCACCAAGGTGTTTCACCTTGAAGATCACAGCGGAGTGCTGAAGATCAACGGCATAGGTCTCCTTGGCGAAGGCTGATGCAGACAAAGCAAACAACAGGGTCAGCATGGTCAGCGTAGCAAAAGCATAACGTGTCTTCATGGCGCCCTCCTCGAGCTGATAGACTGCTGATGGGTACGCCGATGAGACGTGGCACGTTTCAGCAAAGATCGCTGGCTGCTAGGCCAGTCTCACCTCGGCCCTTTTCCCCAGATGGCTTTTTCGGCATAGTCCCCACGGAGGAGACGAAAAAATGGCTGACACCCACCCACTCTATGGACCCGACTCCAGCATTCTGATCACTGGTGCTTCCAGCGGCATTGGCGCTGCGCTGGCCGTCGAGGTCGCTCGTTATGGGGGGCGGATAGCGCTCTTCGCGCGGCGTGAGGAGCGCCTGCATGACGTCGCCGAACGCGTCGCGGCGGCCGGCGCAGAGAGCCTGGTGCTTGCAGGGGACGTGCGTGATCCAGCGCAAGTAAAAGAGGCTTATGAGCGCATGGTGAGAGAGCACGGCGCCCCGCGGGTGGCCTTTCTCAACGCCGGAGTAGGCGACAGCTTCGCCATCGGCGACTTCAAAGCTCATCGAGTGCGACGGATCTTCGAGGTCAACATCATGGGGGTTGCCCATTGGCTCGAGCACCTCTTGCCACCGATGCTGAAGAAGGGGCGCGGATTTCTGGTAGGGATCTCCAGCTTGGCCGCACATCGGGGAGGCCCCATGGCCGGCGCTTACTCGGCGTCCAAGGCGGCCCTCTCCAACCTACTTGAATCACTGCGTGTGGAGGCCGGCCCCGCTGGAGTCTCCATCTCCACTGTAGAGCCGGGCTTCGTCCGCTCGGAGCTGACAGACAAGAACAAATTCTCCATGCCTTTTCTCATGGAGACAGACGTTGCCGCGGCCTTGATCGTGGACCAGGTGGCAGAAGGCCGCACCATGATTCGTTTTCCTTGGCAGATGGCGGCCTTCGTCAAGCTGATGAAGCACCTGCCCATGAGCGTCTATGACCGTATGGCGCGACACATCATCAAGGGCGCCCCAGAGAGCCTGAAATCCAAGAATTGAGCGGACGGGAGAGCACTGATATCGACCATTTGGGGTAGATTGCGTTAAGCTGCTGTCCTGAAGCCGCTTGGCGCGGCACTGCGGGAGCTGGTTCGATGCGTCCGGCGCGCTTTGGTAAATACCTGCTGATCGAGAGCATCAGCAGGGGAGGAATGGCTGAGGTCTATCTGGGCAAGCTCGCCTCTGGCGACAAGAGCCCAGTAGCGATCAAGCGCATCCTCCCGCTCATCGCCGAGGACACAGACTTCCAGACGATGTTCGTTGACGAGGCTCGTATTTCGGCCTGCCTCAATCACGACAATATCGGCAAGGTCTTCGAGTTTGCCCAACATGATCGTGAGTACTTCATCGCCATGGAGTATGTCGCGAGCCAAGACGTGCGCGCGATTCGCCGCCGGCTGGTCACGCGTAAGGAGCGAATGGATGTGGGCATGGCGCTCTGTATCTGTCGTCAGCTCTGCCGCGCTTTGGATCACGCACACCGCCAAACCACCGCCGATGATATCTCAATGGAGATCGTTCATCGTGATGTCAGTCCACCCAATGTGCTCGTTTCATATGACGGCCAGGTGAAGCTGATCGATTTCGGGATCGCGTGGGCGGCCAGTCGCTTGACGCGCACCCGAGCTGGCAAGCTCAAAGGTAAATTTGCCTATATGTCTCCAGAGCAGGTGGAAGGCTCTCTGCTCGACCGACGCTCCGACATCTTCTCCTGCGGCACGATGCTCTTTGAGATGCTCACCCAGCGGCGACCCTTTCATGGTGACAACGAAATCGCCATCATGCACGCGATCCGCAAGGGGGAGTGTCCTCCACCTTCCACGATCAACAACGACGTGCCCCTTGCTGTGGACCGCATCGTCGCCAAGGCCTTGGCCCGCGAACGAGACGAGCGCTATCAGTGGGCCTCAGAGCTGGAAGCAGACATTGAAGCCTATTTCCAACGTGTGAACCGCCAATATGGCAAACCTGAGCTCAGAGCGTGGATGAGGGAAGCTTTCAACGAAGAGGTTGGAGAAGAGCTCGCCAAGCAGGAGCGTCTCCTCGCGCTCTCTGCTGAAGACTGCGTGGACGCCCTCGACATGGAGCCCCTGGAAGAACATCACCCAGCCCACGAGCTTGCAGTGACGCCGCCCAGTGATACGGACGCCGACGTTCTTGGGCGGGCTGAGAGTGGCACCTTTGGAGACACCCCCAAGGAGAGTGATACCCACGATACTGCGGCCGAGGCAAACTCCGTGGGCGCGAGATCGAGGTCGGGCACTGACACCGACGCTGATGGCCTCGCTCCTGCTGTCAGTTCAACCATGGCGCAGCCAGTGGATGTACCCCCACCCGTGCTCATCTCCCCACACCTCGCTGCGAATCTTGGTGGCCCCATCACAGGTCCAATGTGCCAAGAAGCAGAGGATGAGCTTCCAGGCGACCGAACCCAGATCAGCGACGCCCCGGAGCACATGCAGGCTACGTCTTCTAACCCCCCCCTTGACTCGCCCGTCGTCCCACGTTCAAAACCCATTTACCCCACCCCCGTGGAATTGGAGTCTCCTGGCCCACGTTCACAGCCTATCTATCCTGAGGGAGACACCATCGTTGGCGGTTCCCTTGAGGTAGACGCGGATGAGCACCAGCCCCCAAAGGACACATCTTCACCGCGCGTCATGGGACCCTTGGCCCAGAATTACGGCGTCTCTCTGGAGCCCTCTGGGCCACAGCAGGTCATTCACGGCAAGCACCACGCCTCCGCTCGACCAGCCCTAGCGAGCACAGAACAAACAGGCACGATCACCAGCCTCTCCATTCGCATCCGTGAGGCCTTCGCCGGAATGAGCAGCTTTCAGGTGACGCTCATCGCTGCCCTAGCGACGCTGCTGGTGGTGGCCCTGGCTGTGACGCTCGTCTCATCCGTAAAAGGCGGCGGAGCAGAGGTGGACGAACCTGTAGGTTCCGTGCTGATCACCACCACCGAGCCTGCGGGCTGTACCGTGATGATCGATGGGCTACCACAGGGCCTGCTGACACCCAGCAATACCTTCAAATTGCATGGCTTGGCTGTGGGTCGGCACCTTGTCTTGTTGAAATGTGCGGGCTACGCCACTTATTCGTCCATGGTCTCCGTGAAGGCTCATGACGTCACCGTGGTAGATGCACCCCTCGAAAAGAAGAGGGACTAGTTGCGCGCAGCGCTCTTTGCCCTGCTGGGCTTGGTCGCGATTCCGGTGCACCTCCACGCCGCCCCCCAACATATCATCTCCGCCAGCACCTCCACAGGATCAAAAACTCCAGAGCATGAGCGCCTCCTGGTGCGCCTGAAGCTCATGGGAAAGACGGCCAAGCCTGAAGCCGCACGCGTGGTCTGGCTCGTGGGTGATGTCGACGACACGCAAGCGACGCGCGCCTTGGGGTGTGCGCGGCGAGGCGCCACCGTCATCTGGCTGCCAGGTCGTGAGCGGACGCAGGTCGTCGCCATCGCCTCACGTTTGGGCCTGAGCGTCGGGCATACCCAGAAAGGGCGTGTGACCCTCGAAACCCTGCCCAGCACGCCAAGAGCGCTCCGCGAGAATGTGATCTGGTCGAGCGCACCCCAGGCGGGCGTTCGGTACGCCCTTGAACCTCCCGCCGGCGCAGGCGTGCTGCTGCGAGCAAAAGACGCAGGCCCCAACATCATGCGGGTGGCCCTTGGCGAGGGGGCTGTGATCGTGTTCGCTCTCCAGCTCGAAGACCCCTCGAACCATGACTTCATCCTCTGGCCCTATTTCAACTATATGCTCTACTCCCTCGCCGCAGCAGAGGCCAAGCAAGGCGAGCTGGCGTTCTCTGAATGGCAACATTCTCCTGTGCCCAAACGCGCCTCCTTGGGCTGGATCGCCCTGTTGATCCTCTTCGGCTGGATCGTCACGCTGCTGCTCTTCTTTCAGGCGCGGCGCTACAGCCGAGCACACCCTGAAATCCTCGAGACTTTCTTCCCCAAAGAAGCCACAGAGAACACGTCTGAACGGGCGAACAAAGGCGCCTGGAAGCAGGTCGGTTTTGCGCGTCCGCTGGCAGGCTTTCTCACCTTGGTGGGCGCGCTCTTCTTCCTCTTTGTGCCCTATTATTGGGTGACCAACGTCCTGCTGCCCAATGACGTGCAGCCCTTCCCCCAGGCCCGCGGCATGTGGGATTTCGTCGCTGAAGCGCTGATGGTGGTTTGGTTCCTCTTCGACGCGGGAACTTTCGTCGCCTTCGTCAAATACTTCTCTGAGTACCGTCACAAAGACCCCAAAGAGGCGCTGCGCTCGGCGCAGTTCTTTGTCTGGTGGCAGATCCTCACCGGGCTGGTGCAGGTAAGCATGGCGGTGCTCTTCGCTGTGCTGATCCTCCCCAATACACGCTACGGTTATATGTCACACCTCGTAATCCTGATGGCCCTCGGCCAATACCCAGGCTTCTTCGGGGTGGTGACCTTCTTCTTTCAGGCGTACCAGCGCTTCGACTACAACATTTGGCTCGACCTGCTCTCCGATTGGGTCTTGCGCTTCGCCCTGATGATCCCCTTTGTGCTGCTCTTTCGCCGCTGGGGCGCGGCCAATCCCGAGTATGGTGAGGCCTTCGGCGCCGCCGTGGGCATGGGCGTGGGCTTCTATGTCTCCACAGTGATGGGCTTCTTCATCGGGGTCTTCCTCTACAAGCGCCTTGGGTTTCGCATGCTGCCGCTCTTTTTGGCCCACTTCGACAAGGCCACGGCCAAACGCATGCTCTGGTATGGCGCCCGGGTGGTGCTGGGTCGCTTCTTCTACCGTGCAGCGCAGACAGCAGATAAGGCGATCATCTCACTGCTGCTGCTCAACTACACCGAGTGGCTCGGCCTCGCTGGGCAAATTCACTACAACCTGATGTTCCTCTTTCCCATCGCCTATCGCTTCTTCGAGACGGCCATGGCCGCCTTTTCTGAGGCTTATGGCAACGATAAGAAGGTGCTCACACAGTACTACGTGGCGCGCTTTTTTCAGGTCGGCTCACTGTACGCGGCTATCGGCATGAGCCTGCTCTTTGCCCTCGGGCCGCTCTTCGTGACGCAGGTGATGGACCCGCAATGGGCGCGCGCCGCAAACTACCTGATCATCGCAGCCGCTATGGGGGCCTTCTTTGCGCCCGCGTGGCTCAGCGATATGTTGCAGAAGGGTGCCGGGCGTCCAGGGCTCTTTGCCTTGGTCCTCGGCGGAGAACAGCTGCTTCGCATTGGGCTCTTCTTCGTGATGATCCCCCAGTGGGGCTTCACGGGTTACTACCTCACGCTCTTGATCACCATCATGCTCAAGGTGGTGGTGGCCTGGACTCTCAACCACAGGCTCATCGTGCGGCTGAAGATCTACAGCTGGCAGATGTTCGTCGCGCCGCTTTTGGCTGGCCTCGCCAATTATGTGCTCTGGCGACTGGTGGTGGCGCTCTGGGGCCCCCAAGAGGCGCTGACGGTGACCATGCTCTTTTTCGCCGCGAGCTTGGCGTC
>JAFCZD010000529.1 GCA_019314525.1 Deltaproteobacteria bacterium | reverse complement strand
GCTGTGGCCCGAGCACATTGCGAGGACATGCGGGGAGGTGGTTTCGTTGGCCATCGTTCACCAGGGTCGGGCTCGCCCGGGGATCGCATCAAACGGGCCGGCATCGTGGCCCTGGTGGTGCGCGAAAACGTGGCGCGAGCCTATTCGGTGGAGGAGGCCCTCGACCAGCTGGCTGCCAGCCCTGCACACCTCGAAAACCTCACGAGCAGCGACGTCACTCACCTGGGTGTGGGCGTCGTGGTAGACCGACGGGGCACGCTCCCCGCGCTCCTGATCACTCAGAACTTCACGCGTCCTGCCCAGCCCTTTCGCCTCGAGACCGCCAAGGGGGATGTGTGGAGGATGGTGCGCGCGGCTCGCAAGGGGGCTGGCCTCGCCGCCTTATATCGTCGGGCCAAGCTCGACACCTTGGCGAGTCGCTATTTGAGTGCGCACCGGCTGCAGGGGCGCAAGGCCGCGGACGCCTGGTTGAGTTCTGCGTTGCGGGCGCTCGGGTCTCGCTATAGTCAGGTCGGAGGCGTGATGTTGCAAGCTCAGGCCCTGGAGGTCATCGGTCAGGCGAAGGACTGGAAGCGCGCCTCTGCTCGAGATGTTGGCATGGCCCTCGAGCAGCGGGAGGGGCTGATCATCTTATTCGCCCTCCTCGCTACCCCGCGCTGACTTTGGGGCTTGGTTCAGATCGCTTCACCCCTGGAGGTGCCGCCTCCAGGGCTTGTGCGAGCGCCTGTTTTCGCCTGCGCTCATGTGTGCTGTGCTCAACGTTCACGAGGGCGTCTTCGACCCAAGGCGCCAGCTTTTGTGCGTTGGAGACATCATCGGGGATGTCCAGTTGAAAGAGCGCTCGCACCTTCGCGATGTCAGCCTCTGGTTTTGGTGCCGGGTCGCTCCCAGCGTGCGCCACCAAGGCAGGAGCAAGGCTGAGCCAGAGGGTGCCATCAAGGTTTCGAATGTTCTCTTTCTCGATGGCGCCATGACCAAGCCCTGCGCGGTGTAGGGGGCAGAGCGCCGCGGCGAGCTGCCCACAGGCGGAGAGCTTCTCGAGGTGATCGGCGGGGCGCTGCCAGAGGGTGTCCCCCCCAGCGGCGAGCACCGCGTTGCCTGGGGTCGGACCAACGCTCAATACCCGCTGGAGGTGGTGGTCCCCACGGGCTGCCGCGCGCAAGAGCTTGCAGACTCGCTCTCTCACGTCGTCCACCATGCGCACCAACTTTGGGGACCTGCGTAACCTCGGGGAGGTAGCGGGCGTCGCTGGCGCGACGTCGAGGTTTCTTGGGCAGCTCTTCGGTGCTGGCCTTCTTTCGGCCTGATGCGCCATCATCACAGGGAGCGTCCTTCAGGGCTTGGCGTAGCGCCTCGAGGGATTCGAAGCGCTCCTCGGGCAACTTGGCAAGGCAGCGCAGGATGAGCCTGTCCCACGCCTTGTCAACGCCGCTGCGTAACGAGGAGGGCAGTGGTGGTGGCTCTTCGAGGTGCTTACGCACCAGGTCTGGTGGCTCGAAGGGCAGGTGACCTGTGATCATGCCAAAGAGGGTTACGCCGAGGGCATAGACGTCGGTGGCGAAGCTCACCTCGACACCGGTGATTTGTTCAGGAGACATATAGGCGACAGTGCCGATGAAGGCGCCCGTCTGGGTTTGCCCAGAGTCTTGGAGGTGAGCGACGCCAAAGTCTCCGAGCTTGGCTGCGCCCGCAGCTGAGAAGAAAATATTCGAGGGCTTGAGGTCTCGATGCACGATGCCTCGCTGGTGGGCAGTAGAGAGCCCATCGATGACCTGCAGCATGATGTCGCGACATTGAACGAGCGGCAGGGGCTCACGCAGGCGCTGAGCCAGCGTACCGCCTTGCATATGCTCAAGGACGAGATAGCCCTCCTGGTCATTGAAATCGACGAGCCCGACGATATGGGCGTGCTCCAACTTGCCGGTGATCGTGGCTTCTCGCACAAAGCGCTTGTAGGCATCACGACCACGCGTGCCCCCCGGCGCGCTGAAAATCTTCAGCGCAACCTTCTTGCCTGCCAAGAGGTCGTCGGCGAGGTAGACGCTGCCCATGCCTCCCGCGCCAAGGAGTTCGCCCAGGCGATAGCGCCCCCCGAGCACGGTGGCGTCGTCCCCGTTTTCGATGGGTGTGAGCTGTGTATCGGCGAGCACCACCTCGAGGCCTGGTGTTTGAGGGGCCTGCTGACGCAAGACATCCAGCGTGGCTCGTGCCGCGGTGTCATAGCCAGCGCGGTAGAGCGCCGCCGCCGTGGCCTGGCGGGCTTCGTTATAGTGCTCTCCCTCTACACCTTGAAGCAGGCTTACGGCCTCGGCGTGGCGCCCAAAACGCGAAAGCAGCCGCCCCAGCCGCAGGCGGGCTTCGTTGGCACGAGGATCCTCGTCCCCACGGGCCAAATAGGCGCGGTAGAGGTCCAGAGCCTGCCGCGGCTTACGCGCCTCTTCGAGCAGGATGGCGGCTTCGAGCTCGAAACCAGCTTCAGCGTAGAGGTCGGCGGCGGGCAGCAACTCGCCGAGAGTGGCCAGAAGCTGCGCCCCTCGGGCTGGCATGCCACGCTCCTTGCAGATCTCCACGACACGCCGGCGTGTCTCTTCGTCCGCCTGCAAGACCTCTCCGAAGAGCTGGTCGAGTGACTGACTATCTTCAGCCCGCGCCAAGTCGAGCAGGGCTCGTGCAAGATCACCAGCGGCACGAGCGACCCTCGCCGCGGATCCATAGTCCCACACCTTTTCATAAAGGTCGGCAGAGCGGGCATACTCGCCCTGTCTTTCGAGGAGCGCGGCGGCCTCGGCCAAATCCCCCCCCGCGATGAGTGTTTCGACGTTAGGGCTGTTTTCTGCCACGAGGCGAGGATACGTGTTGCTTGGTCTCTTTGAAAGCGATCATCTCACGTGGGGTGCACGACCGGTTGTACCAGAATTGTGATTTTCTTCTTGGGATGGCAGAGAAAACACCTCTAGATTGTTTTTTTGAGGCACAGGGACAAAGAAACAGGTTCCTGCGCCAGCGATGCTCAATGCATCGACGGTGGCTGCGTTTTCTGGGGCTGCTGAAGAAGACAGCTCTATCCCCGTGGGCCTCTCACGCGTCGTCTTCGACAGAGCAGGAGCGCCAGCAAGACGATCCCACCCCATGGTGAAGGCAGGGCACCCACCTGGCAGCCACCCAGCAGTTCAGGCGTCTCCCCAGGGAGGTTCGTGCTGGGGGTCCTGCTTGGATTGCAATAGCCTCGTTCACAGGTGCTGTCGTTGGGGCAGCGGGTCATGCCAACAGTGCAGGCCAAGGTGCAGATGGGTCCACTACCCATGTCGCGACAGGTCTTGTCGGCGCATGCGTCGTCACTGGCGCATAACGCAGCAAAAGGGAGCCCCTCTTCGGGCGGTGGGGGCGGTGGAGGGATAAGCGCCACCGCGGCTTTCACAGCAGCTGTGGCGTCTACCAGGCCAGCGCCACAGCCTGCGTCACAACGCCCCACGGGGTCTGCGGTGTTGGCGAGGACCAGCCGCACCTCAGCAGCGCTCAAGTCAGGGTTGGCCGCCAACATCAGCGCAGCGACTCCAGCTACCAGCGGCGCCGCTTGCGACGTGCCATCATAGAGATGGTAACCGTAGGTCTGTGTGGTGGTATCAAAGAGCGTGGAGACGATGCCAGCGCGTAGAGTTTCTCCTTGGTGGGGAAACTCGAAGAACTCGAGGAGATTTCCTCCTGGGGCCACGAGCGTGAGGGCGTCGCCGAAGTTCGAATAGGGTGCCCGTTCACCGCTGTAGCCGATAGCACCAACGTCAATGACGTCGGGCAAGGCTGCTGGGAATGTGTTCGCCCCATCCACGTTGTCATTGCCGGCCGCCGCTACAACGACGACTCCCTTGGCCACCACCTCTTTTATGGCCTGGGTGAGGATATCGCTCCGTCCGTCGCCGCCAAAGCTGAGGTTGATGATATGGGCCGGGTTTATATTGTCGGGGACACCATCCACTTTCAAACCCGCTGCCCAGCGGATGGCAGCAGAGATATCCGCATCGCTGCCGCGGCCTTCGTCCACCCCGAGGGCGCGCACGGGCAAGATCTTGCAAGCCCAGTCGACGCCGCTAACGCCTTTTTGGTTGTTGCTGGTGGCGCCGATGATTCCGGCGATATGGGTGCCATGCTGGGCGGATCCGCCAATCTCGCTGCTGCCTAGGTCTGTTGGGTCTGGATCCCGTCCATCGCCATCGCCTGAAAAGGAGAGCGTGGTGATAAAATCATAACCCGCCAACACTCTGCCCGCGAGGTCAGGGTGGGCGCGGATCCCTGTGTCCACGATAGCCACGACGACGGAGCTGCTGCCCGTCGTGATATCCCAAGCTGTCTCGAGCTTGGAGCGGGGAAGTCCCCATTGAATGGGATAGTGCTCGTCGTTGGGCAGCAGTAAGGGGCGGCGGATGTAGTTGGGCTGTGTGTAGAGCACATCGCTCCGTCGAGCGAGGCGGGCGCTGAAGGCCCGAGTTTGCGCGGCGGTGGCGCCGCGAAGGGTGAGGACCTCTACTTGGCCCCAGACACGCCGCACATGCAGGGGGCGCTGTGGGGCTGCCCTGGCTGCCTCTTCTTCCACGACCCTGCGAGGGGGGGGCGTTCGCCAGCGGACGATGACTTCCCCAGGAAGACGCTCGGCGCTCTCTGCGAGCGCGGTGGCAAGCAGCAGCGGGATCATCAAGAGCAGGATGCGCATTATCCTCTATTCTAGCAAGGATTGGGCCTTACGTGTTCGCGACATTTCAAGGAGCTTTGGCGTGAAGGGTGGGGCTCTGCCCCCCATCTTGAGGTTGGCTTGCGTTGACCCCGTCGGGTTTGTCGTGCTAGAGCGCTCCCCATCGCCCATAAATGGCGAGGAGTTAGCATGAGCGAGCAAATCATCGGGGTCATCGGCGGAAGTGGTCTCTATGAGTTCGAAGGGCTCGAGGATGTGCACGAGGAGTGCGTTGAGACACCCTTCGGCGACCCTTCTGACCGGTACATCGTGGGTCGCTTTGCCAACAAGACTCTGGTGTTCTTACCACGTCATGGGCGTGGGCATCGCCTGACACCCAGTGAAGTTAATTACTGCGCTAATGTCTATGGCTTCAAGAAGCTTGGAGCCCAGTGGTTGCTCTCCATCAGCGCGGTGGGCAGCATGCGAGAAGAGATCGAGCCCGGACATGTGGTCGTCGCCGACCAGTTCATCGATCTTACCAAACGTCGTCGCAGCACATTTTTTGGCGAGGGGGTCGTGGGGCATGTGCAATTCGCTGACCCCATTTGTCCCGTCTTGGCAAGCGTGCTCTACGACGCTGCCCAGGCTGTGGCTGCCACGGTGCACCCAACCACCGTGCACCAGGGTGGGACCTATGTCTGCATCGAGGGGCCTCAGTTTTCCACGCGCGCGGAGTCTCGACTCTATCGCTCTTGGGGGGTCGACGTGATCGGTATGACCAATATG
>JAFCZD010000120.1 GCA_019314525.1 Deltaproteobacteria bacterium | reverse complement strand
GAGAGTCCAGCGATAAAACGTGCCACCCGCTCTTCAGGGGCTGGTGTCCGAGTGGCTTGCTGCGAAAGCAAGGTCACCTGCGCCGCGTGCTCCACCTCTGCCACCCGACGCTGCAAAGCTTGCCAGTTGTCCCCTCTCACCCACAGACCGAAGCGATCGAGAACCACGGCATCGTGGCCAGCCAAGGCGGCCACCAGCGCAGCCTCCAACAGCTCTGCTGCACTGCGCTCAGTGGAACACAGATCCACCGCCCAGATGCTAGCCGGCGGGTCTGGAAGCAGGCAGCCCGCCACCGTCATGCCGGCAAAGCCGAGGGCCTGCAGGTGGGGCGGTTGCAAAAGCGCGACGACTCTTCCCCCTTGCCCAAAGCAGAAATCCACGGGTGAAGGCAAAGCCTCCGCGCCGTGCAAGCCTGCCGCCCAAAGGCGCGCACGAACTCCCATCCACCCGTGGTTTTCAAACGCGGTGTGGGCTGTGGAAAGCTCTTCTTGAACAATGGTGTCTTGTTGGCTCGACATGCATGGCGATGGTGCCGTGTAAGAAGCGCTCGCGCAAGTTGTGCTCTGGCAGTGATTTAAGCGCCACGCTGGAGCATCTGGATCGAGGGGGCGTCGTCTAGAGTGGTTGAACTGATCATCACCGGATGCGGAGCTCGCGGGCAACTCTCTGGCAGCAGATGCGCAAAACAGCAGGTCCATCACCAACACAACTCGAATGGGCTCAACGAACGAAGCTACCGCCCACACCAAGATTGAAGACAGTCAAAGACCCGTAGGCCCGCGTCGAGGCCTGCACCGACCAGCTGCGAGAGAACTGCGCGAGAGCATAGAGGTGATCGTTGATGGCATAGCGGCTCTCGGCGACCGCGACGAGCCCCGAGCTACTTCCGATATCACGCCAGAGTAACATCGCCCCAAGCTGGAGCTTTTTCCAGGGCGTGCTCACAGCGCGCAACCAGGTGCGATGGGCGTCCGGCCCAGGGTGGTAACGGTAGCCAGCCTTGATCTGCATCGCCGCGCCAGCGTCGAGCTCGAGTTGCCCCAGCATGCCATGGCCGGCGTAGGCGCCTGCGCGCAGCATCTCCAACTTGGTGCGCAGATCAGAGCCACCAAGAGAGGCTTGGTGGCGATCCACATCATAGAAGGTGGTGAAATAATCAGGCGCGTATTCCCCAGTCACACCCCGATATTCGAGCTGCAGGCCAAGAATGATGGCCTTGCCCAAAGGAAAGCGCCCCACAGCGCCAGCATGCAATCCCACCCCGGCGTAAGACGTGTTCACATCCACATAGGGCATGAGGCGCCGTCTAGCCGTGCTACCAAAGGTCCACTCGAGGCCCAAACCCATCAGCAAGAGCGGCTCTGTGTCCCCCTGTAGGTTGAAGGCCTCGTCGACGCTACGCTGCCCGCCATGGTCAAGCGCCACCTGGCGCAGCGCCACCGGATCAACCGCCGCGCTGAGGCCAAAACGCAGGCCGTTGAGCGCAGAAAATGGGCTGAGGGCGATGCGCGCACCCACCACGCGTGGCGCGATGAGGTTGTCGACGAGGGCTTCAAAGGCGACACGACGATGCAAGAGGCGAATGCGCGCCCCTGCGTGGGCGTGGTCCGCGTCACCCATATTGCTATAGTCACGAAGCAGCGTGCCGTGGCCAAGGGTGCTGCCCTTGAGCTCTCCCGCCAGGACATCCACTGAGAGGTTCTCGAAGCGTCGCATGTACTGAAAATAGCGCATGATATGAACAAAATCGGAGGCCTCGTCATAGTCGCGCCGATGCACGATGGCGCTGGGATCACTGGCCATGGTGAGGCGTAGTTTTCCGAAAAACCCCAAGGCCAGCCCGCCCTCACGCACATCGATGCCTGCATGTAGGGTTGAGACAGGTGTCCTGCCGATCCCTCCGAGCCCCACATCCGCAGCAAGCGCGAGCAAGCGCCCGGGAGAAGAGTCCGCATGTGCTGGAGCGTTAGCGAGAAGGACGACAGACGTCAGAATCCAGGCGAGTTTACACCTCATGTAGGCTAATATCCTACATGGTCCAGGCGCGGGCTACTTTTTTCGACGAGAGTCGGGCGCGAGCATCTCGGGTGGGAGGTAGAGCCTCAGCTGATGGGGGGCTGCCCGCTTCACGGCTGCTTTCAAACGCGAGTAGTAGGCGTCTCTCCACGCCTTGCCCAAGTCTTTGACGGTCTTCAGGCAGGCCTTCTCGTCAAAGTCCTCGGGGCGAGCAAAAAGAATTTTCTGCTCTTTGGCAGCCTCCAGGTCCTCGTCTGTGATGCGCTGCCGGCTGTGCATGCGACGCAGCACACGACGAACATAACGGTCCCACCTCTCTCCCAACTCCGCCCCCCGGCAATAGTGCACATAGCGCCGCCGTGGACTGGGCAGAATCGTCGCAAAAAAAGCCGCCTCGAGAGGCGTAATCTCCGTGGCGGTCTTACCGAAATAGTGGCGAGCTGCCTGCCCAATGCCATAGATGCCAGGCCCAAACTCGATCACGTTGAGGTAGATCTCCATCAAACGCTCTTTGCTCAACTCGCGCTCGAGGTACCACGTCAAGAAGAGCTCCTGGAGCTTGCGCGAGAGGGTCTTTTCGTGGCTGAGCAGCACGTTCTTCACCATCTGCATGCTGATGGTCGACGCCCCCAGGCGGAAGCCCCCTCGTTTGAGGTTGCGAGACAACGCGGCACGAAATTGCGAAGGGATGAAGCCACGGTGACGGAAGAAACCCGCATCTTCTGTGGTCAAAAAGGCTGCGATCACGTGCGGTGAGATGGCGGCGAAGGGGGTGAAATCTGGGTTCTCTGGGCCAACCTTGAAGGTCTTCCAGCTGTCCGGTCGTGCCTCCACCGAGTGCTCGAAGGGATTGAGCAGACGCTCAGCGCTCACAGGCTCAGGGGCCTTGACCACCTTGCAGCGACGATAGGTGAACTTGCCGCCCATCTGTACGTTGTCGAGATCCGCATAGTCGATGAGCGTCTTAAGATCGGCCATCACCTTGCCACGTAGTTTGAAACCATGGAGCGCTGGGACCAGCGAGACGGGAAAAGCGTTCACCAGGTCCTGGCAAGGCAGCTCCTCCATGATCAACCGCGCCTCGATGCGGGGCTGCTTTCCAATGCGCTCCACGGCGCCGGTGAGGTGTAACTTCACCCCGCGGCTCTCCACATCAAAGCGATCGAGAACAACCCGTGTGCGTGAGGCTTTGCCCGCTAGGACCACCGTTCCAGAAAGCTCTCGCACGGGTGTACGCGCCACCCCAGGATGAAAGAGGTTCAGCCGTGACACACCGAGCTTGCCCTCGAAAGACACTGTTCCTTCCTTCACAGCGAACTCGAGTTGACCATCGACCGTGGTCTTGTCGGGAAGGATCACAGGTGTTTTCGCCAGGATCGACCGAATCTTGGCCAGACTGAAGCGTGCAGCGCGTATGGAGACCTTTCCTTTTTTCCCCCGAGGCTCCACGACCCCTTTGGCGCTCCATAGACGCGCGGTCGCGCCGCCGTAGCTCCCCGTAAGATCAAGAGCGATCCGCGTATCAGACTCGGGGATAAGAGTGCCCCGAATCCCCGAAAGCTCTAGTCTTGGCAGCAGCTGAACACGCCCTCCTCCAACTTCCACGCGATGGACGCGCTTTTTTCCACGTATTTGCGCGTTGATCGCGAGGGTATCGACGCTCACCTTGCGCGGCGCTGGGTGAGGCAGGCCCACCTGCACCTCTCCCAACATCAAGCGCAGCTGCCCCTCCGGTGTAACCTGGCCGGCCAAAGCGCCGACATTGACATCAATCCCCTGCTGGGCATCTCGAAAAACGAACGATCCGCTCATCACATGGATGATACGTCCGACCCGGCGCTTGGTGGCTGTCTTGGACTTCTTCGAGGCTCCTTTGGACTTGAGCAGATCGCTGAAGTTGTCTTGTCCCGCCCCATCCCGCCACATCGCCACTTTTAAACCATGAAGGGTCACGTCCACGCGATCAAAGCGCCTCGCCAGCGCGTCCCAGGCGCTATAGGTAGCCTTGACCCGTGCGACCCGCAACAGGGGTGAGTGTTTGTCACCTTTGCGCGATAGCTCGAGCCCCTCGACCTGTGTGCTTGTCCAGCCCACATTGAGTTGCTGGAAGGTCAGCTCATGTTGAAGACGCTTGGCCACACGGGGGATCAGGCGCTGCTTCAGATACCAAGCGCCGGCATAGGGCCCACCGATCCAGAGCCCCCCCCCCAACAAGAGCAGCGTGACGAGCATCGCCAGCAGCCGACGGAGCCCACGCCGGGGCCTGGATCGCCGAGGCGTTGACCGCCGAGCCCCCAACCGCTGGGTTTTGACCCGCTGGCCTCCCTGTGATGGATGAGTCACAACCAATCGAGGACGCTACTTCGCTTTACAAGTAATCGCGAAGATCAAGGTACCGCCCTGATGCTGTGCACCACCCACCAAGAGCGTGCCCCCATCGGCGATGGTGTAGAGCGTCCCTGGAAGAAACTTCCGGCTCTTGGGCTTGGTGATCGAAAGGTGCAGCCGCAGACGCTGCTTGCCCTGAGCGAGCAACCGCTCCTTGAAGGTCAGCTTCAGGACCTTGCTGTTGGGCAACGTCGCACGTTGGGACGCCCCTTGACCGATGGTCAACGAACGGGTGCTCAAGAGCTTGATCGACTTGAAGGCCGAGAAGGGAGGCTTGGAGAACTGTTTGCGCAGCTTGGACAGGCGCTTGTCCACCCCACCGGCCTTCTCAGAGCCCACAGCGGTGCGGATGGTGCACTGCACCTGGTCAGCGGCTGCCACCTTGGCGGCAGACCCCGCCCCGGCTGCCTCCACAGAAAAGGGTGCGGCGAAGATCGTCGCTACGAAGCTCAGCGCTAAAGCACGCCTCATCACAGCTCTCCTTGGGACTCTCGGATCCGCTGTGACTCCTGTGAGTCTTGCGAATCATCAACCCAGATTACAGTAGTTGCGTCAGCCAATTCAGGATCCGCGATCGTAAAAATCGTACTTATCGCGCCCTGCCCCACCTCAAGGTCCTCGATAGTACAGTCATTTCTCGGTGGAGGCGAGGAAAGGGGGCTCCAGAGCACCAGCACCAACACAGCGACGGCTACCGCAGAAGCGGTGACCATGCCCCAACGCAAAACCCAACTCCCAACACGGCGAGGCGCCCGCCCTTTCTCAGTGGCAATGCCTGTGCGTACCCCGTCCCAGAGGCGCGAAAAATCGGCATCATCAGCCTCGGCCTCGGCGGCCTCACGCAACAGACCGCGCATCTCACCCAGCGCTTCGAGGCGTCGTTGGTCGTCCGCGCTCTCGATGAGCCGCTCGCGCACCTGTCGGGCCTGACGTAAGCTCAGCTCGCCGTCGAAGTAGCGCTGTAGCTCTCTGTCCTCCCGCTCGGCCACGATTACGATTCTCTCTTCCTCAATAAATGGTTCGCGACTTAGGCCACGAACGTCTAGCGCCCTGGATCAACCAGTAGCCTCTTCCAAGCGATCATGCACGACCTCTGGAGCATCATCGCCCATCTCTTTGATCAGGGCTCGCTGCAAATTCCGGCGTGCATGAAAAAGGCGTGACATGATGGTGCCCTTGGAACACTCCATCGTGTCCGCCATTTCAGTGTAGCTCAAGCCCTCGACTTCTCTCATCAAGATCACAGCTCGGTGATTGGGCGAGAGGCCCGCCAAGGCTCGATTGACGTGCTTGCGAATCTCCCCACGCGCCAGGGCGCGATCAGGATCCGTGGCGAGGGTGCTTGGCAACAAATCCGTCGGATTACCCTCATCCGAGTGGGCGCGAGCATCATCATATTCCACCGCTTGCGCCTTCTTGTGCTTCCGCAGGTGGTCAATCGCCAGGTTCACCACCCACGATCCGATAGAGCCACGTGTAGAAGCTCGAGGTCCCCTGGAAGCGGTCCAGATAGCGGTGCACCTTGATGAAAGCCTCCTGCGCCACGTCCATCGCGTCCTCTGGATTGCGCACTACGCCCAGCGCAATCCCGTAGACTCGCCGCTGATAACGGCTCACAAGCTCCTGAAATGCCTGCTCATCTCCGGCACGGCATCGCAGAACCAAACTGTTTTCATCGGATCTCACGATCCGCAATCCTTTGACATAGACGTAACGAAGAAGGGACTATTCAGACGCAGGCTACCGATATCTGGACAACCTGTCCATTCACCCGTTCTTCTTGCCGCAAGATGTCACGATGCTCGACTGGCTTCAAAGCTACGGGCCCTATCTGGGCGGAGCGCTGGTGCTCACCACAGCGCTCAGCGCCGCTATACACGCCATCCTGCACAAACGCGACTCACGCGCCGCCACCGGCTGGGTAGCCGTCATCCTGGCCCTTCCTCTGCTGGGCGCGGCCTTCTATGCCCTCTTTGGCATCAACCGCATCCAGCGTCGTGCCCTGGCCCTGCGAGGTGACCAGTCCCGGGTGGAGTTCTTGCCAAAGGTCGAGCCTGTGCACAGCGACGCGCTGCACGAAGCCTTTGGCCCGCCTGCGGCCGAGCGAGGGCGCCTGGTGCGCAAAGTCACCCAGCGGCCCCTGCTCCCTGGCAACAAAATCGAGCCCTTGGCCGAAGGAGACACCGCCTTCCCCGCCATGTTGGACGCCATCGAGGGCGCCCAGCGCTCCATCACGCTCACGACCTATATCTTCGACAATGACCCTGTGGGACACCGCTTTGTCGAGGCCCTCGTGCGAGCCGTGGAACGCAGGATCCACGTGCGCGTGCTCATCGACGCGGCGGGGGTGCGCTACTCCCGACCGCCGATCCACCGTGAGCTGAAGCGACGGGGAGTCCCCACGGCGCTCTTCATGCCCATCGTCTTCGCCCGCCTCTTTCACCTCAACCTGCGCACCCACCGTAAGATCCTGGTGGTCGATGGAGAGCTGGGCTTCACCGGCGGCATCAACCTGCGGCAGGGCCACGAGCTGCGTGCGAAGCCAAGACGTCCTGTGCGGGACCTGCACTTCTGCCTCGAGGGACCGGTGGTCTCTCAGCTGCAAGAGGTCTTCTCCGAGGATTGGGAGTTTTCCACGGGCGAGTCGCTGCGGGGACCTCCCTTCTTCGCGAACCATGAGGTGGGTGGCGAGAGCCTGGCGCGCGCCATCAGCGATGGACCTGATGACGACCTCGACCGCTTGCATTGGACGCTCCTCGGCGCCATCGCCAGCGCCCAGCGCTCGATCAAGGTGCTCACTCCGTATTTCCTGCCGGAACTCCCGCTCATCACCGCCCTCAACGTCGCCGCGCTGCGTGGCATCAGGGTAGACATCGTTCTGCCCGAAAAGGTCAACATCCGCCCCGTGGGCTGGGCGATGTCGGCGCAAATTTGGCGGGTACTGCAGCACGGCTGTCGTGTCTGGCTCACGCCCCCACCCTTCGACCACGCCAAGCTGATGATCGTCGACGATCACTGGGTGCTCTTCGGATCATCCAACTGGGACCCGCGCAGCCTGCGCCTCAACTTCGAGCTCAACGTCGAAGTCTACGACCGAAACCTGGCGAGGGAACTCACGGGCATGTTGGACGAGCGCATCATCAGCGCCCGGCGCCTGGAGATCGCCGAGCTCGAAGCCCGGTCGGTGTGGGTGCGTTTACGCGATGGGGTCGCTCGGCTGGCGGCGCCTTATCTTTAGCGAAAAGCAACCCTACACACCGTGATGCGCCCAAGCCTTCACCGTTAGCACAGGACAGCTCGCCAGTGAGATGATCCGCTGCGCTGTTCCACCGATGAAGACACGCGGCAATCCCGTCAGGCCCTCGCTGGCGATGACGATGCCGTCTGCTCGACGATCCTTGGCGAAGTTCACAATCCCATGGGATGCCCGCCGAGATTCGAGCACATGAGCCTCCACCTCCACCGTCTTCGGCAGCAACTCGCGTTGTTGATCACGCAGCTCCAGAAGCTCGTCCATCGCGAGGATCTTCAGGTCTTCCCAAGCCCGCGGCCAGGGGCCGTAGAACGCGGGGAGCGAGTAGTTTTCGATCACATGCACCAAATCGATGGTGGCACCAAAGCGCTCAGCGATGCTGCCCGAGAGGGCCAGCGCGCGCTCTGAGGGCACGGAAAAATCGATGGGCACCACAAGCCGATGCACCTCTGGCAGATGGCCCGCACCTCGCTTCTCACAGAGGGTCATCACAGGACATGAGCCAAGCTGCACCACCTTGGCGGCGACGCTGCCAAGAACCGCCTTGGCGATCCCGCGGTGTCCATGAGTCCCCATCACGACCAGATCCACCTCGCCATGCTCGATATACTCGAGGATCGCGGAGCTGGCAGAGACCCCCTGGCGCTGCACCAGCTTGATCTCCACGCCCTCGAGGTTGTGGCGCCTGAGGAGATTCACCATCGCCCCGTCGGTGGCCTCGCGCGCTTGCTGCTCGTATTTTCCAGTATCCCGGCAGTGGAAAGCCGGGTTCATGGGATCATCCACAAGCAACACTGTGAGGTGAAAAATGTGGAGCTGAGCTCCATACTCCTGTGCGAAACGCACTGCATGATCGAAGGCATGCTCCGAACAGCATGAGAAATCCGTCGGAAACAGGATATTCCTGATCTTCATCGGTCCCCCTCCCCTTCCCTCTCCCATAATTCTGGTTCAGGGGTGGAAGTCTTCAAGAGGGAGGAGTGGATAAAGAAGAGATAAAAGAACGATAAATGGAAGAGGTGAGAGGGTGTGCACACACAGCCAGCGCTGTGATGCTACAGGTCGGTGTCCGCAGCGAGAACTTGCTCCCAAATCAGACGGCGGATCTCATGTTGTCCGCGAGCGTTGGGGTGCCAACAATCTGCTAGCCAGAGCGAGGGATCCGCTGGGTTGTAGGCGGGGATGGATGGGTCGTTATGGTACCAACCATGGCCTGCAAAATGCCGCATCATTTGCAGGGTCTCAACTTGGTCTACCACGACGCTCTGGCGTGATTGTTCGTTGAAGAGGTTGAGGGAGCCAGTGGCGACAAAGGCCTCGTAGAGTCGGCACATCAGGTCGTCTTGCAGGGCGTCTGGCATGCGATTGAGACCGTCAGTGGAGTCGATGGGTTCAAAGGCCACCAGCGTCGCTCCATGGGGATACCGACTGGGATCTGCAAAACGCTCTGCGATGGCGCGAACATAGCCCGCCCGCTCTTTCACCGACAAAGTGATGCCTTGAGGGTTGAGGAGCCTGAATGGATCGAAGGCGAGGTGGGCAAGTCCAATGGAAAAGATCACCAGGGTACGGCCTGTTCGGTTGGGCGGCACTGTGAAGGCTTGACGAACAGTCAGCTCTCCCGAATCACCCTCCTTGGCCAAGCTCACCAGCTCGATATCTGGAGCTAGGCTGCTGAGGTCACGACCTGCAAAGCTTGGGTAGCGCGCATCATCATTCTTTAACAAAAGCTCGTAATATCGAGAACCTTCATCCACAAGGTAGCCAGAGGCGAGGGAGTCTCCCAGGATAGCTACCTGGGTAATGGGTGCTCTTTTGGGGGCCACCTCTGCTGGAGGCTCACCCCCACACGCTGCAAAGGCTGCGGCAGGCAAGAAGACCAGCGCAAAACAACGAGATAAGCGAAAACTAAGCATCGTGGCGGAACATAGCCCAAAGTGCTCCCCTTGTCGCGGGTTTCTGCATTTCTTTGTTTTTTCTCTTGACACGGGATTCACATCCATCGCTGGCGCGGAGAGCCCCCCACCCCTAGGTCGCAATCTGCTATGCTTTGGCCATCCATGCGCCCTCCCTTAGACACTATCCAGCGCTACCTCTCGCGCCTAACGCGACGACGCCTTGGCTTGGTGCTGATGCGCGACTTGGGGATCGCCATCACGATCTTGGGCATGGGGCTCCTTGGCATCCTCCTGGCTGGCTTGCTCGAGCCTGACGCATGGGTGGAGCTGCGGCGCGGCGCGGCGACCTTTGGCATCTCAGTCGTAGGACTGTGGCTGGTGGCTGTGCTGCGCGCGCTGCATGGTTGTCGATACGAAGCCACCATGACCTTGCTGGCCACACGTCACCCCACCCTCACAGACAATCTGCGCTCAGCCCTCGAGCTCGCCGTAGAGGCGCACACCGGACGCCCCCGCTTCTCCCTCCCACTTTTTCGCGCACTCACGGTAGACTGCGCCCAGCGCCTGGGCCATATCCCCCCCAGCGCCCTCTCCCCAGCGCGCCGCCTCACCCCCATCGCTGTTTCACTCTCTCTCACTGCCCTCCTCTGGGCGATGCTGGCTACGCTCGCTCCGGATCCCCTCGCGCGTGCAGTGCAGGCACTGCGGCTGGCACACCCCACGGCCTCTAGCCTCCGCAACGAGCCCCTCCTCGGCGACCTACGACTCCACCTCGCCTACCCAGCCTATATGGCCCGCCCTGCCCGCAAGGTACAAAATAGTACAGGTCAAATCACCGCCCCTCCAGGGACACGTGTAACTCTGGAGGCCGAAGCGCTGCAGCCCCTTCGTGACCTCGTCCTTGTCTTCGAGGGCAAGCAGCGCCCTGCACAGCACACCCCACTAAAACTCTCGGGCAAAGGTACACAAAGACGCGCACAAGGAGCCTTTGTCGTCTCAACCCCTGGCCGCTACTATTTTAGCGCCAGATTGGTCGACGGTGAACGTGTCAGAGACCCTGCGCAGCGCCGCATCGACATAGAGCCCGACGCTGCGCCCACTGTCACGATCTATGGGCCCCAGGACGACCTCGAGGTCTCCCCAGAGAACATCATCGAGGTCGGCTACACGGCCAGCGACGACCACGGGCTGCGTGAGCTGCGCCTCGCCTACCGTCTTGGTCTGGGAGCCATAGAACGCAGGCGGCTCTGGATCGCCAACAAGGGAGAGAGACCCCCACGGCGCCATGTCGACAAGCTGGAGTGGAACCTCGCGGCCATCGATCTCTCCCAGGGCGGTCGCCTGGAATACTGGCTCGAAGGGGTGGACAATAACGTGGTGAGCGGCCCCAAGGTCAGCCGCAGCAAGACCCTTCACCTCCGTATCTTCAGCCCCAACGACCGCCATGATCGCACCCTCGCCACCCAACGGCAGCTCCTCGATGCAGCGTTGAAGTTGCTCGCAGGTCGCCTCTTACTCTTTGACGAGCAGAACTTGGCTCCAGACCGCCGGTTGCTCCGCGCGAAGGATCTTCATCGACAGCAAAAGCGTGTGCTCGACGCAGCGCGAGACCTGGAGAACAAGATGCGCGAAGATCGCCAAGCGAGCGCCGCGACCCTCCGGGCCGTGGCACATATTCGCGCGCAGCTTGACAAACACACCGCCACCGACGCGCAAGTCTTACACGCCATCGGAGGGCACAACGCTCATCAGCTGCGTCCGCTGGCTCGCGAAAACCAGCGACAGGTGGTCACCTTTGAGGATGTCGTGTTGCGTTTGGCCAGCCTCCTCGACGAACAGAAGCTGCAAAGACTGCGCAGCGCGGGCGAGCGCTTGATGGCCAGCCGCCGGCAGCTGCAGCGGTTGATCAACGAATATCGCCGCGCACGCTCCCCGGAGCTAAAACAACGCATCCAGGCTGAAATCGCCCGCCTGCAGCGTCAACTCAAGGAGTTGATGATGCAACTCGCTCGGATGGAGGGCAGCATCGCAGACGAACACATCAACGCCGACGCCGTGGCGAGCCTCGCTTTGCCTCAGCAGCTCGCGAAGCTCGACGCTCTCTTTCGGCGCGGAGATATGAAGGGGGTGGACAAGGCCCTCGCTGAGCTCGACGCCCAGCTACAGAGCATGGGAGGCATGTTGGAGGGCAACCTCGAGGGTTTTCGCTCAGAGCGCTTCGCAGCGCGAGAACGGGCCTTTGGCGCAGCCATGGACCAAGTCCATGATCTCCAGCGCCAACAACAACGTCTGACACGACGCACAGGGGACATCATCACTCGCTACCACCACCGCGCCTCGGAGATGCTACGCCACCAAGTAGCTCCACAGCTTCGCGCGCAACGCAAAGAGTTGAACAAGCTGAGCCGCACCCTCGACAACGTGCAGGGGCGCCGTCTGGCAGCCTACCAGCGTGACCAGCTCAACCGGATCAAAGGTCGCGTCAAACTCCTCGACCGCGCCCTGCTCCAGCAGGACCTGGCCCAGGCGCTCGAGATGGCCCAGCTGCTGCATGGTGGCTTACGCACGCTCCGTGACGATGTGCGCGAGGACGCCCTCGACCGCTCCCTTTGGCGCCGCCCCACCCTGCGGGCCCTGCGCCGCATCCGTGGCGCGACATCTCAGGCGGCGGAGATCGAAACTGACCTCGAGGCCTTGCTACCGGGGCCCCAACGACTGCTCACCCCCACTGAACGGCAGAACCTTCGTGAGGGGCGACGTAAACAACAGCGCCTCCAGCAAGAGCTTGAGAAGCTCGGCACCAAGCTGGGCGAGGGACCGGCCAAGGGGGCGTTCGGCCCCAGAGCCCGCCAGAACCTCCAGCGAGCAGGCACGATGATGGACGAGGCCGCTCGGCAGCTGCTCTCACTGCGCCCGAAGCTCGCCCACGCCGCTCAACGCGAAGCCGGAGACGCCCTCGGAGAGCTACGCAAACAGGCCCATCGTTCGCGCGCGCCGCGCACTTCCGCGAGCGGTCGTCGACACCGAGTGCGCATTCCAGGAGCAGATGATTTCAAAGCCCCTGACGCCTTCCGTGGCGATCTCCTCGACGCCATGAAAGAACCCGCACCGCCTGGTTACGATGGCCCAGTGCGTCGTTACTATCGGGAGTTGGTGCGATGATGGGGAGTCGTAGTCCCATGGCGCTGGTGGTCGTCTGTTGCGCCCTGGTGAGCATCCTTCCAGCCGCGAGCCGCGCCGACGTAAGGGTGAAAGCTCGCCAGGTGGAGCAACTCCTCGACGATTGGCGTTTGACAGCGGCGGAAAAATCCCTCGAAGAGCTGGAACGCAGCGCACCAGCAAACCCCTATGTCAAGCGCGCACGAGCTCGCGTCCTCTTTCACCACGGGGACCACGCACGCGCTGCAGTGCTGCTCCAGCAGATCGTGGGTGAACAATCCGACCCTGACACGCGCTATCTGGCGCGCCTCGTCAGCTCTACCGCCAAGCTAGTACGCGGATATGTGCAGCAGCGCAGTGCTGGGGGGCATTTCCTGCTACGCGCCGCCCCTGGCCCTGACGAACTTTTGATCCCCTTCGCCGCTGAGACGCTCGAGGCCGCGCGGGATCGCCTCTTGGCGGACCTGGGGCATGCGCCAAAGCACACGGTGGTGGTAGAGATCTATGGGCAGCCCAAAGACCTCGCGCGCGTATCACCGCTGACCGAAGAAGACATCCGCCGCACGGGGACCATCGCCCTCTGCAAATACCAACGGCTGATGATCGTCAGCCCGCGGGCCCTTCCGCGTGGCTATGGCTGGCGCGATACCCTCGCCCACGAGTATGCGCATCTGGTCGTCAGCCAACTCACCCACGACCGCACGCCGATCTGGCTCCACGAGGGCATCGCCAAATATTTCGAGGCACGTTGGCGGGCTGCCCTTGGCGCAGCGCCTCCCCTGGCGCCAGCGCAAAGACACCTGCTCGCCCAGGCCCTCGCTCAGAAGAAGCTGATCCCCTTCGCCAAAATGCACCCGTCCATGGCCAAGCTCCCCGACCAGCGCAGCACCGCCCTGGCCTTCGCTCAAGTGCAGACCGCCGTGGATTTCTTGGCGGGCAAACGCCGAAACAAGCCCCTCAAGCGGCTGCTCTTGGCGCTGCGCGAAGGGGCCACAGTGTGGGAGGCCGTGCGACGCATCAGCGGCCTCTCGAAGCATGCGTTCCAAAGTGCGTGGCGGGTGCACCTCGAAAAGCGAGGCCTCAAGCCCCTGCCCGGCTTGACCTTCATGCGCCGCAATTTCGGCGAGAAGAAGAGCAAAGAACAGCGCATCGCCGCGATCAAGCGCAAGCGCGTACGCCGCTACTTCCGGCTGGCCGACATGCTCCGTCGACGCAAGCTCACCCGCGCAGCCGTGTTGGAATACCATAAGGCTCATGAGCTGAGCGGGCGAAGAGACGCTTTCATTGGCAACGCCCTGGCTCGCGCCAAACTGGAGATCGGCGACCCCCATGCAGCCATCGCCGCCCTGCTGCCTGTGATCGAGTATTACCCAGAGCTCGCAGGCGTTCAGACGACCCTCGGCCTCGCGTATCTCAGAGCGGGAGATCGACGCCACGCTGTGGAGCACCTCAAGGTGGCGCTCCGCATCAACCCCTTCACTCCCGAGGTCCACTGTGGGCTGGCCAACGCAAGCAGCGAGAGCGCTGAAGTGGAAAGGTTTCGGGCGATTTGTCGGCAATTGGGGGGTGGTGGGTCAAGGTAAGTCAGCGGGTCACCCATGGCGGGTCAAGAGCGCCTCTGCCCCCAAGAGCAGCAACACGAAGAAGGCCAGAGTGTGTGCAAGCGAAACCCGGCGCCGCGGGCGCTGAGAGACCTTCGCGGCCACCGACGCGCTGCTCTCGATCTTGCCTTTATCCAAACGAGATTCAGCTGGGTCGAGGTTTGCACCGAACCCCAACGAGTCGAGGCTCTGCCAGCGCCCTTGAGGGTCGGCCGCGCGCAGCTGATAAAAACCAGGCGTGTCCACAACGACCTCGAGCTGGCCCTCGCTGCCCAAGGCCGATCTATCGAGCACATGCTCGCCCTCTGGCGTGCGCAGCTCGACGCGATCCCAAGATGCATCCACTACAACCTGCCGTCGAGCGCCCACGAGCACCTCCGTGTGACGCCCACCCGCGGCGGCCCGCCCCAAGTAGCGCACGATCTGCTGCATCAGCGGCAGGTAACCTGGGCGAATAGGCAGGTCCGTCCACTCCCGATCCACAGAGGTGGTCAACAGGAGCACTCGCCCCTCCCCCACTGCCCCCTCCACCAGCGCCGGGGATCCATCGTCATAGGAAAGTAGGGCACGGCCACGACGCTCCGGAGCGGGCTTGAGCCGATAGGTGCGAAAGAAGCGGCTCTTGGCGAGACCGACGACGCCCTCGGCGGAAAGCGCAAGCTTGGTGAAGATCGGGTGCCGCTCGTCGACTCGTCCTAGGTGCAGCGCAGCTTGACTGCCCACCACGCCCGCTCCACCGCGCAAAGGTTGTGGCAGCAGGGTGCCCAGCGCGGCGTTGAAAGCGCCAGCGTCTGTATGGGCGCCGAGGGTGATGAACAACCCACCTCCACGCCCGACGAAGGCCTCGAGGGCCGCCGACGCCTTGGCGCTCGCGCCACGCACGTTGCAAAGCGCCACCACATCGAGGGTCGCCAGGGCCGCACCCTCCAGAGCCGCCGTGTCGCTCACGCTGATGACCATGGGCCGCTGGCGAGCTGACGGAGTCTCCAGGGCTGCACGCAGATAGAAGAGCTCGTCTCGATGTCGCAAGGGGGAGGGGTCACCGTTGATCAAGAGCACCCGCAACGGGCTCTCCACCTCAAGGTAGAGATAGCGACGATCGTCAGCCTCGAAGGAGTCACGGCCAATGGAGACCACAGCCCGATGAACGCCGCTCCGTTTGAAGGTGTGATAAAACGCCTTGGTACCGCAGGTCCCAGCCTTGAGGGAGATGCGCCCACGCGCGACATAGTTGTCGTCCACCTCAAGGCGTGGTCGCAGGGTCACCGCCTCTCTCGAGTGGTTGCACACACGAGCCTCGATGCGCATCGCTCGATGGCCTTCCAAGGGAGCGGCCTTGGCGCTCAACGCCACCACCGCGTGGTTGGCTGTGTTAGCTGGGGCAACGTCAATAGCCTCTACGCGCACGTCAGGGACCACAGAGCGGGCCTGGGTGGACATGGAGCCCGCGTCCATCGAGTGAGCGGCCAGATCGCTGAAGATAAAGACCTGCCGGGACCCAATGGCGCCCCGCCCCAGGATCCGACGCGCGGCCGACAGGGCCCCTGTGAGCTTGGCGTGGCCGAAGCCAGCCTCAATGCGCGCCAGGGCGTGCAGCGCCTCCCGTCGATCACGCGTCAACTGAACCAAGGGCCCCTGAGGAGCGCTGAGGGCGACCACTGCCACCTCAGCCTCATCACTGAGATCATTCACCAGCTTGCGTGCTCGCCTCTTGGCCCGCGCGAAGAGCATTTCGCCGCCCACTAGGCGCCGCATGCTGGCGGTGTCGTCAACGATCAACACCACGCTGGATGGACCGTCCCCCACCAGCAGCGCAACGGGCGCCATACGATAGGGGCGCGCCACCATCAAGGCGAGGGTCGCGAGCAAGAGCATGCGCACAGCGAGCAACAAGAGGTGACGCAGACGTACCCGTTGAGCCACCTTCCGATGGGAACGCAAGAGGTAGTCGACAGCAGCGAAGTCTACCCGCGGCGCACGCTGCCGCCCAATGAGATGAATCACCAAGGGCACCACGGCGCCACCCAGGGCGAGCAGCATCCAAGGCGACGAGAACCCCATCTAAGCCTCCTCGAGCGCCGCGCTCGGACGATGTTGGGGGTCCATCAAATGCCGCAAGACACCATCCACCGCCTCAGAGGTGGAGACCCGCAGGTACTCCACCCGCCCGCGCTGGCACGCCTCCCGAACCCGATGGCAGAAGCTCTCGAGCTCTTTGAGGTAACGACGCCGCACCCCTGGCGGGTCTACCAAGAGCTCCCGCTGGGACTCCATCGCCTTGAAGACAGTGAGGCGCTCAAAGGGGAACTCGATCTCGTCGCGGTGTAATAGATGCACCACAACCACACGATGTTGGCGGGCGCGCAGCTCGCGCAGGATGGCGAGGGCACCCTCCTCGACGCCAAAGAGGTCTGAGACCACCACCACCAAGCTGCGACGCCCCACCAGCTCAGAAAGCTGGGTCAGGGCGCGCTCGAGGCAGGTTTCACCAGCAGGTGACATCACCTCCAGCGCACCGAGCAGCGCCCCGAGATGCTGGCTGCGAGCTCGGGGGGGAAGATAGCGGTCCACGCCCTTGGCGTAAGCCATCAACGCCGGCCGATCGCCCTGGCGCGCGAGGATTGAGGCCAGCGAGCCCACCAGCACGCTGCCGTATTCCAACTTCGTCAGCGGCGCGCCATAACCCATGGACGCGCTTCGGTCGAGCAACAGAAATGCCCGCAGCTCCGTCTCCGCCTCAAATTCGCGCACGTAGAAGCGATCGAATTTGGCGTAGGCCTTCCAGTCCAGCCGGCGCAGGTCATCCCCTGGCGTGTACTCTTTGTGCTCGGCGAACTCCACGGTAGAACCACGATGCACAGCGCGATGAATACCGGAGAAGGCGCCGTCCACCACCTCCTGCACGCGCAATCGCAGCCCTGAGAGCTTGGCGAGGGTCTCGGCGTCGAAGTAACGATAGGAGCCAGCAGACACGGCTCACTCCGCCCCGAGCAGCTCCGCGATGATCTGCTTGCTGCTCACGCCCTCGGCCTCCGCATGAAAGTTACGCACCAAGCGATGTTGAAGCGTTGACTGCAGCAGCGCGCGAACATCCTCCTTGGCCACGGCGTAGCGCCCATCAAGGAGCGCGCGAGCCTTGCTCGCTCGCACGAGGTGCTGAGAGGCCCGAGGCCCCGCTCCCCAGCTAAGGTAGCGCCGGACGGCATCAGGAGCGCCTGCGGCGGTGGGGCGGCTTCGGCGACAGAGCTGCACCGCGTAGCGCACCACGTGGTCCGCCGCAGGGACGCACGCCACGAGCTCTTGGACACGACGGATGCGCTCTGGGCTAAGGACCTTGCTCAGAGCCGGAGGATCGTCGCTGGTGAAGCGCTTGACGATCTCGATCTCCTCGTCTTCGCTCGGGTAGCCAACATCCACCTGGAACATGAATCGATCAAGCTGCGCCTCCGGCAGCGGATAGGTCCCCTCCTGCTCAATGGGGTTCTGGGTCGCAAAGACCAAGAAGGGCAGCTCCAGCTCGTGGGTTTGGCCCCCTGCGGTCACGCGGTACTCCTGCATCGCCTGTAAGAGCGCAGCTTGAGTCTTGGGGGGGGTGCGGTTGATCTCGTCAGCCAACACGAGGTTGGCAAAGACTGGCCCCTTGATGAAGCGGAAGAGCCGGCGCCCCGTACCAGGCTCCTCATGCAGCACGTCTGTGCCAGTGATATCCGAGGGCATCAGGTCAGGGGTGAATTGGATGCGCGAAAAGCTGAGGTTCAGCAGCTCTGCGAGGCTGGAGATGAGCAACGTCTTGGCTAGGCCAGGCACACCAACAAAGAGACAGTGCCCCCGAGCGAAGAGCGCGATCAAGAGCTGGTCGATCACCTCTTGCTGGCCAACAATGCGTTGACAGAGCTGGGCCTGCACTTCAGCGCGGGCCTGCCGCACCTCTTCCATGGCTGCCAACTCATCCGTTGGCATCGCCGTCTCCAAGGTCTTGTGGAGGCCGCCCTGCCAACTCATCCGTTGGCATCGCCGTCTCCAAGGTCTTGTGGAGGCCGCCTTCGGTCATCGATTCTTCAGAGTCTGTGGAGCGTATCACGGTCGAGATGATGCCATATCACGGCGAGTCCGGCCATGGTGCGCTCAGCCAAACTCCAGACCCTCGGACTTTGATTATCAGGGCTGGGCAAGCCCTCACTCGGGTTTCGCGCCAGCGGCTGGCGGGACCAAAAAGGTCCGCTGGCACTCACACGTCCCACTCTGCTGGCTCCGTCTGGCCTTATGAGCGATTACACCGCTCAAGGGTGGGTGTGATCGAAAACAGTTGATCACGGCCAAACGCACCCAGCGCCATGGGAACGCTCACGCAAGCAGCCCATATCCCGCTTTTTGCCGCGCCTTTCGCAAGCAGCCCATATCCCGCTTTTTGCCGCGCCTTTTTTTGCCCACAGATCACATGTATCCTAATGTAGGTGCATGTACGAACAGACAGCACATCAGAAGGCATCGTCCCTCTATTTCTCCAGCGATGACGATAAGTTCTCTCTCCACAAGGGTGACTGCCGTGAAGTGATGGCTGCGCTCCCTGAAGAGAGCGTGGACTTGATCTTCGCCGACCCTCCCTATTTCTTGAGCAACGGAGGCATCACCTGCCAATCAGGCAAGATGGTCGCCGTGCACAAAGGAAAATGGGATGTCTCCCAGGGGCCAGAGGAGAACCACGCCTTCAACCAGAGCTGGTTATCCGCCTGCAAGCGCGTGCTCAAGCCCAACGGCACTATCTTCGTTTCGGGCACACGACACGTGATCTTCAGCGTCGGCTACGCCATGCAGCAGCTCGGCTACAAGATGCTGAATGATATCGCCTGGTATAAGGTGACGCCGCCGCCAAACCTGAGCTGCCGCTATTTCACCCACTCCACAGAGACCATCCTTTGGTCAGCTCGTGACGCACGCTCCAAGCATTTCTTCGCCTACCCTGAGATGAAGGCGGAAAACGGCGGAAAGCAGATGCAAAGCCTCTGGTCGCTGCGTCCACCCCTCAAGGCGGAGAAGCGCTATGGCAAGCACCCCACGCAGAAGCCCCTGGCCCTGCTAGACCGCATCGTGCGTGCGGCGAGTGCAGAAGACGCCGTGGTTCTTGACCCCTTTTCTGGCAGCGGGACCACCGGCATCGCCGCGGCACGCCTGGGCCGGCGCTATATCGGTGTCGATCAAGAAGAAGAATACCTAGAACTGGCCATGCGTCGTTTCGAGGACCTCGAGGGTGAGGTGGCCCAGAAGCCCGTGCGCAAGCGCGCACGTCGTGGCCCGGCCAAAGCTGCTTTGGGCAGCTGAATCCCCTTGGGCGCGCCATGGCCCCCTCTGCCTCACGATTGAGTCTACAAAAGCCTTCCCGCCTGAGCCGTGGAAGAGCGCCCTCTCCACTGGAAGGAGTAGGGAATAAAGAGCCACAGGAGGGAAAGATGCGAAGTGTCTGCTACCAAACCTGGGCGAAGGCGCTGGTGCTGATGCCAAATACCGGATAGCGGCACCGTCGATCGTGGAGAGGCGACGAGCGACCTCCAGAGTGCACCCGATCTTGAAGAACAACCAGCAGACCTTGGACAAGAAACCACCGATAGCGAGCCAGGTCCTGGTGTTCAAAGCCATTGACCCGGATAACCTGATCGTCGTTGGCACACCCAGGTGGTCCCAGGGGGTCGATCAAGCTGCAGCCAACCCAGTACCCGGCCAAAACATCGCCTACGCTCTACATTTCTACGCCGCGACCCATAAGCAATGGTTACGAGACCGCACCGCTGCCGCGATCGCTTCTGGGATCGCAATTTTCGTCACAGAATGGGGCGTATGCGAAGCATCAGGAGGTGGCTATCTCGACCATAAGGAGACCGAGGCATGGCTCTCGTTCATGGCCACCCATAAGCTATCGTGGGCCAATTGGTCCATCTCCAATAAATTGGATCAAACCTGCGCACTGGTCCAACCACACGCCGACCCCACCGGCGGTTGGCCGGCATCATCCTTGACGACTGCGGGAATACTGATGCGG